>JAAYOX010000369.1 GCA_012520135.1 Clostridia bacterium | reverse complement strand
ATAGTACTCATGAACTGAAGAAATCCAGTATGAAGTACTACCTGCAAGAGTCAGAATAATATGGAGGTTACATAACCTCCACTCAGCGTGTTGATAAATGACTAAGGCTGATAATGATTTGCGGAGCGGGCGTTGGGCCACAGCCGTCGGCAGCTTGCTGCCGGTAACGGCGTAGGCACTCCGCCGTAGCAAAGCAAACATTATCAGCCTTAAATAATTATGCTAACAGGTAAAACAGGCTGGCTTTCCGTTAGCGGTGAGCTGACGGGGATCGCACCCGGCGGCATCCGGATGAAGTCAGCCCCCGCCGTCTTTCAGCAGCTCTCGTTCCGCTTCTTCTTCGTACCACCAGCAATCAGTAAAAGTACAGGGTTTGCCCATATAGATAGCCCTCCTTTCGGGGATTTATTTCCATGTTTCCCCAATTAAAGAGGGCTTATTCATTAGCTACACAGTTCCCCTTTGACAATGGCCAACTTTCTGAGGTGAGACTGTTCTTCTTTGATTAACTGCTCTACTACCTGCTGATCCTTTTCAGATACCAATTCTTTTAATTCCCGGAAAAACAGGATGGTGTCTTTTTCAAAACCAAGAGCAGTGTTGAGTACGTCTATTTCATTTTCCAGCTTAGCCAAAGCTTTTTCCGCCGCATCTACAGCACCGAAAACATGGTTGTCCACCAGGGCTTTCAGGTATTCCTCGTATTCACCGGCGTAAGTTTCCCTTACATTGATCGGGTCCAGGTTACCCAGCATTTCCCTAAAGACCTTTTCGTGTTTCTGCTCTTCTTCCTTCAAGAAAGATAATAATTCCTTGGCAGCAGGGTTTTTTACCAAAGATTCTGCCTTTTGGTAAAAAGCATAACCGTTTTGTTCAATGCGAACAGCAAATTCTACAATTTCCGTTCCTTTAAAAATCTTCCACATAGTCAGTACCTCCTAATCTCCGCTATCCGGTTCAACTTTGCCGCAATCCGGTATGTAACAAGTATTGTCCACAAAAGAACAATGATGGTTGCACATAGGGCAAACCTCCGGGGGTATTTGTTCTGTCAAAGTATAGCCGCAATGGGAACAACGCCATTGAGTCAATTCACTCACCTCCATAATACGACGGATTTTGCTATAGCAACTAATTCGTTAACTCTTGAGTATTTCCTGCCCCCAAAAAGAAAAAGGCCTACTGGGCCTTTAAACTGGCCAATAAGGCAAAATCGATGTTAATTAGGGGGCTGAATTGGAGCCAAAATCAAAAGAGCGAAGGAGCCTGAGGGATAATGCCGACGGCATGAGCACCGTCAGGTGCGATTTCGGAGGCATCCGAAGGCACCTGAGCTCATCCCCAAACCGGGCTCCTCTGAAGCCCACGATTAACATCGATTTAGCTTTTAGCACTTTGTCAGTAGCCTGAAAGGCCCAACTTAGCCTTGCTAGTCCTTGTTCTGTGCCTGATATTGTACCTTCATCAGAGATTTGAAAGTTGCCACATTTCTATTGAACGCCTGAACCTTGGGATCATCCAAAAGCTCAAACATAGATTCCACCGTTTCTAATGCTACTACACCCTGTTGATTAACAAAGGGTTTTAAGCTGCGCAAAAGGTTTATTACTTCAGGTTGACTTGACACCTATTTAGACCCCCTTTGTATTGCTATTATTTTCTTGGTATATTTTATTTTATTGGCGCATAACTGCTACACATATTTAGGATTTAGAGGAAGCTTTAGGAAGATGTTTTCTCCTTTAATATAGGAGCAGAATCAGCTATAGTAATCTGGAAGGAAGAAATTCTACTTCCTGGCAGGAATATCTGCCATGATAATCGAACCTATGTTCTGCAAGCTGGAAGTTTCAGTTAGAGGAGGTGCGGTATGGCGAAAATATTCGTAAAAGACTTAACCGCCAATGAACCGATTTATAATGTGTTTCAAGTTAAAAAGAAAGAACTGGTCCCTTTTAAAGAAAAACAGGGCAAGTTCCTGTCTCTTGTACTGGGAGATAAAAGCGGGGAAATAGATGCCAAGTTATGGGATAAAGCCGAGGAGCAGGCCGCCGGCTTTAATCTATATGATTTCGTCGCAGTTAAAGGCATGGTGACCACTTACAACCAGAAACTGCAGATTACCATAGAAACGATCAAAAAGGTAACCATTAAGGAAAAAGATCTGGTCCTTTTCTTACCTACTTCACCCCGGGAGATCCCGGAAATGTGGCAGCAAGTGCAGGGGAAAATCAAGCAAATTACTAATCCCCATTTACAGTCCTTAATTCAAGCTGTTTTTGCTGACGACCAATTGCTGAAAGGTTTTCTCCGTGCCCCGGCGGCCAAAGCCCACCATCAAGCCTATCTTGGAGGACTTTTGGAGCACACCTTGAATGTGATGGAATTAGCCCGGCAAATTGCCGCCACGTATGAGGGATTAGACTCTGATCTTTTGTTAACCGGTGCCTTGTTTCATGACATCGGTAAAATATATGAATTCCGGTATGACATTGTCATCGACTACAGCGATGCCGGCCGGTTGTTAGGCCATATTGTCATTGGCACCGATTTAATCCATGACAAAATTAAGACCGTGCCCGGTTTTCCTGATTCACTCCGGTTAAAACTCCTGCATATGATCGTCAGCCATCATGGTAAGTATGAATGGCAATCCCCCAAACGCCCCAAATTTGTGGAGGCGGCCATTCTGCATCAAGCCGATTACCTGGATGCAGAGGTGGATAAATTCCTGCGGGTTAAGGCTGAGGACCACCAGGAGGACTGGCCTTATATTCGCCATTTAGAAAGATATGTTTTTACCGGATAAGACGGGAGGTAATTTGATTGCTACGTTTCTTGCATCTATCCGACCTGCATTTAGGTTGGCGGCCTCGCTTTATGGCAGAAGATGAAGCCAAAAGAGTACAAGCGGAAAGGGACCGGGTGCTGGAGCAGGCAGTAGCTTATGCCTTGGACCCGGAACACCAAATCGATCTTATTATTATTGCAGGGGATCTTTTTGAAACCCATCAGCCTGAACCTGGACTAACTGAACGAGTCATCCAAGCATTGACCAGATGCACTAATACAGGTAAGCAGGTAATCACCGTTCCTGGCAATCATGATGAAATTACTTACAGGGACAGCGTTTATCGCCGGGAGCAGGAACGCTGGCCGGGGATTTTGGTTTCTAATCCTATGCCTGAGTTGGTGGCCCAACTGGAGATCGGGGGGCAACAAGTTTATGTATACAGCCTGGCTTATATCGGGGGTATCACCCAAACTAAACCTCCCGTCAAAGATTTTCCCCGAGTAGAAGGGGATGGTTTTCATTTGGGCGTTTTTCACGGTTCTTATAATTGGGATGCAGGTGACAGGAGCCTTCCTCTGGACCCGGACGCCTTAACCAAAGCAGGCTACGATTATGTGGCTTTAGGCCATTTCCATGTTCATCAAACCCATCAAATAGGTCGTGGACTGGCTGTCTATCCCGGCATGATTGCCGGTAAAGGTTTCCATGATCCGGGACTAGGGGAATTGTTGATAGGGGAATGGCAGAGACCCCATCAGGTTAAGTTACATAAAGTTCCCGTGGGAGCACCTCTTTTTGAACGGTATGTGATAGATGTGAGCACTTTTTCCGATTGGGCTCAGTTGGCTTCTCTGCTGGAAAGCCGTGGTAATCAGGAAACAATGGTAAGGGTGGAACTCCAGGGAATAACCGGTTTTCCCATCGATGTGGACCGGCTCCTGAAAAGAACCCAAAGTTACTACCGTTACTTGGAAATTGTAAACCACTCCTATTACCTGTCCGACAGCCAGCTGGAGCTGATGTCCCAGGAAAAAACCATCACCGGTTTCTTCTTGGCGGAGATCAAAGAGCGACTGTCCAAGGCCGGTTCACCGGAAGAAAAGGATTTGCTAAACCGGGCCTTAACTCATGGAATGTTGGCTCTTAAAGGGGGCAACCAAGATGCCTGAAGTTCAATGGAAAACCATCAGTTTAACCGGATTCGGTGTATACCGGGAGGGTGTTGAGGTTCAACTTGAGGAAGGTTTGAACGTGTTGGTGGCTCCCAATGAAGCCGGTAAATCTACCCTGGTGGCCGGTTTGCGGGCGGTTCTTTTTGGCTTAGCCAATGTTTCAGCAGATGCTAACCTGAATACCGGTAAAAACAGCTTCAGCAATGTTCGCTTCCGCTCCTGGCAGGGAGCTGATGCTTTTTACGGTGAAGTTACCTTTACCGTAGACGGTAGGCTTTACCGGATAAAACGACAGTTTGATACCCATGAAGTGACCGTCAGTTCCCTCAAAAACGGTGAATGGGAAGATACTGATTACATCCACAACCCCCAGGCTCACAAGGATTCCGGCCGTTACTTGGAGGAGTTACAAAAACTCATTGGCATTACCGGCGGTGAAGCCCTAACGGATACTTTTTACGTGGAGCAGCCATTGCCTCAAGGGGACGAATTATCGGAGCATGTGCAAACACTTTTGTCCGGCTCCGGAGGCCATTTTCTGAAGGCATTGGAGGAACTGGAAGCCAAGCTGTCCAGGTTGACCCGCAGATTAAAAAACTATGGTTTTAAACGAGATAAAAACAAAGACAGGCAGCTGGAAGAATTAGAAAAACAGATAGAGAGCCTGCAAAACCGGATCGAGACCGGAAAGACGGTGGCGGCAGAACTCCAGGCGACTTTGCTGGCCAGAACCCAGTTGGAAGAGGAACTGGACGGAGTGAAAAAGAAGCTGGCAGTAAAAAAACAGTTGCAGGAAGCCTGGAAAGAAGGCCGGCAGCGTTACGAACGTTACCTGGAACTGCTTAATGACCAAAAGGAGCTACGGGGTTCTCAAGCCCAGCTGCAAGCCTTAGAAGGAGAAATTGCCGGTCTCCGCCGGGAACTTAACCGGGATTTTGAGCTGTTTTTGACGGCACCGGAGGAATTGCCGGAGGAACTGGATCAACTGATCAAACTGGAGCAGGAATTAGATACCCTGAATCACCAGATCCGGAAAATGGAGGGTGAATTGGAGACAAAGCTGGACCTGCTGGAAAAAATCAAGCCTGATCTGGAACAGTTGCAGGCCTTTAGCCGGAACCCCCATCTGCTGGCTGATTTCCGGGAATACCAAAAGCTTGATGAAGAGTATAGACAGCTGTGTATAGATGTAGAAAAGCTAAAGGAAACGGCTGCAGACTGCCAACGGCGATTAAAGCTGCTCCCTGACTGGCACCGGCTGGGAGAGGATCCCTTGGGGGAATTAAAAGAATTGCGGGCTGCTTCATTCCGGATTAGCCGTTTTTGGCGGCAATTAGAAAATTTTAGAGAAGAATTAAGCCAAATCAGAGTAAAACTGGCCGGAGAGTACGCCTGCTTTGGAGAGTTGACTGCTGACCAGGAGGAGGCTCTGGCTGATTATTCAGTTTTAAAGCTGAAAATGGAAACGGATTACCGGGAAAAGGAACGGGTTCACCGGGAAAGTAGGGAAAAATTGGAGCTGTTGGGCCGGATGAAGGAGACCCGGCAAAAGAGCGCTTCCACCAAATCCTTAATCGCAGCGGGGAGCCTGGCCCTAGCCGGTGCTGTCATTGGCCTGTGGGCAGGGGAGTTTTCCGGTCTGTCGTTGGGGCTCGTGTTGGGAGCCGTGCTGGGCTGGGTTGCCGGGAAGTTTCTGTTCAGAAACAATGAACTGCAAGGGGCAGCCGGTGAGGAGAAATCACTGCTGGACAAGCTGCCTGAGCTGGAGACAGCCTTCCGGGAAGCCCGGGAACGGTTGGAGGAGTTTCACCGGAAGCTGGCAGAGCAGGAGGCTGTGTTCGGGGATAGTTTGCCCCAGGCCTATGCTGATTTCAGGAAATTGCTTAGCAGGCAGCGGGAATTGGAGGAAGAAAAGGAACGATTGACCAGGGAAGAATTTCTAGTGGATTCCTTTGAGCTGCCTAAAGAACAATGGCCCGACTTTTGGAGGCGATTGCGTGATTTAGGGGAGTTATGGGGACAGGAGTTTCATCATCTGACCGAAATCATTCAATGGATCTTGTCGTTAGATGATACCTGGTGGCAGGCAGCCCTAAACAGTTGCAGTGAATGGGAACAGCTATGTAAGAAGCTTGAGGACATTAACGCAAAAGGGCTGAATATACCGGAGCATTATGAGGAGCAACTGGCCGGACTCAAAGAGCAAGTAGCACCCTACCGGTTGGATACTCCTTTGAGTCAGGTCGAAGAAGATGCCCTTAACTACCAGCAATTACGAGAAGAAAACCGGGGGATTAAAGAGTTAATAGACCAATTGGAAACTCAATTAACTGAGGCAAAAGCCCAAAGAACCGATTTGGCCAAGCGGCAGGCCTCTCTCAAAACTACTCATGCAGTTTACCTTTCTTTAGGGCAGGGAGATTCCCAAACAACAAAAAAACTGTGGCAAAGCTTTCAGGAAAAACAGGAAGCACTCCATCGCCTGGAGGATAACCGAAAGGTACTGTTAAGGGGTATACAAGTAGCTGACAGTGAGGAATTGGCGGAAAAAGTGATCGACCTGGATAACCGGGTGAATTATTCCTTGAGTCGTTTGGAGGAATTAACCGAAAAATACCCGGGCTTGCCTTCCTTCGCCCAAAACCGGGATCACCGGAAACTGGAACAGGAGTACAGGGAGCTGGAGGAAGAAGTCCGGGCATTGGAGCTTCGGGAAGAAAAATTGAAAGAAGAAGAACGGGAATTGGGGTTGAAACAAGCTACTTTGGAAGGCCAGGAACCTATCAACCTGGCTCAGGCGGAACTGGAACTGGCAGAACTGGAAGCGGAGAAAAAGCAGCTTGAGTTTGAAGCCGAGGCCATCGGTATTGCTTACCAAGGGCTGTCGGAAGCCATTAATAAGTATAATGCTTCTTATCGGGAGCGGTTGGCCCAACAGGCCACCCGTTACTTTCAAAGGCTGACCGGCTCAGATCGCACAATAGAATTTGAGGATAATTTCTCGGTCAAAGTAACAGAGGAAGGTAAGAAACGGCAGGTGATTCAGTTTAGCCAAGGCACCAGGGATCAGTTGTTTTTGGCGATGCGTTTGGCTATCGGTGATTTACTGGCAGAAGAGATAAAATTGCCTTTCATTTTGGATGATCCCTTCCTCAACTATGATAGCCGGCGATTGGAAGAACTCCGCAGCTTGCTCCGGCAAATGGCGGAGGAGAGACAAATATTCCTGCTATCCCACCGGGAAGAGCTGGCCGCTTGGGGTATCCCGGTAACCATGACCAAGGAGTGATTAGATTTGGGTTTACGTTTTATTCTGGGCAGAGCCGGAACAGGTAAGACGCACGCCTGCTTGGAGGAGATACAGGGTCAATTAAGACTGGAACCTCTGGCGGGATCCCCCTTGATCCTGCTGGTACCGGAACAAGCCAGCTTTCAAATGGAGAAAGCCCTGACGGCTCACCAAGAGTCTAACGGGATCGTGCGTGCCCAAGTCATGAGTTTCAGACGTTTGGGTTGGCTGGTCTTCCAGGAAGCAGGGGGAACTAACCGCCAGTATTTAGATGAAATAGGCAAATTAATGACCCTTCGATCTATTCTACTTCATCAGGGAGAAAACCTTACTATTTACCGGAGTATGGTCAGAGAACAGGGTTTTGTAGCTAAATTGGCTTCCACCTTCAAGGAATTCAAAAGCTACAATGTCACCCCCGACGATTTGGCAAAGCAGCGTGAAAAAATATTGGCCCGGGAAACACCAAATGAAGTATTGGCTCATAAACTCCGGGACTTGGAACTGTTGTTCCGGGAATTTGAGCAAGCCATGGATAAAAATCATACGGATCCCGATGATTATCTCCATTTGCTGGCCCAGCGGATTAGCCAGGCTCCTTCATTAAAGGAAGCTCGCATCTGGGTTGATTCTTTTAGTGGGTTTACCCCACAGGAATTAAAGGTGCTGGGCAGCCTGCTGAGCCACTGCCGGCAGGTGAACGTAACCCTCTGCTTGGATCCCCGGGGTCTGACTGAACCTTACACGGAAATGGATTTGTTCCATCCTACTTTGGTTACTTATGAGAAACTGAGGCAGTTGGCCCATAGTCTGGGTGTGGAACTGGAGCCGCCGAAAGTACTGGCAGGCCCTGAACAACCGCCGCGATTTGCCAACCCGGCCTTAGGGTTTCTGGAAAGTAATTATGACCTGCATCAGGCAGCGTATCCCCACCGGCCCGAAGGATTGCAATTGGTGCGAGCCGCTAACCGTCGCGTCGAAGTAGAAGGAGTTGCCAGGGAAATCATCCGTTTGGCCCGGGAGGAAAATTACCGCTACCGGGAGATGGCGGTCATCTTAAGGGATTGGGAAAACTACCAGGAATTAGTGGCCACTGTTTTCCAAGAGTATCAAATCCCGTTTTTTATGGACATTAAAAGGCCCGTTACCCATCATCCTCTGGTGGAACTGATCACTGCTGCTCTGGAGACCGTCAATTCCAACTGGAGTTATGAACCGTTGTTTCGTTACTTGAAGACAGATTTGGTCTCTGCTGTTACCAGAGGGGAAGTAGACCGGCTGGAAAACTATGTACTGAAATACGGCATCAGGGGCGAAAAATGGTTGGACCGTAAGCCCTGGTTTTTTGCCCAAGGGAAAGGTGAGGAAGCCGACAAAGAATGGGAGAGCCTGAATGATATCAGGCACAGAGCTACCGAGGTTTTGTTAAAATTTCATCATGGAATACATGGAGGAAAGTTACCGGTTCATAAGCTCACCGAACATTTATTTTCATTGCTGCAGGACCTGAAAGTGGCTAAACAGCTGGAACGATGGTATCAGATCGAAGAACAAACAGGCCATTTGGATAAAGCGTTGGAACACAAGCAAATATGGGATGGAGTAGTATCCCTGATGGATCAACTGGTAGCCTCCCTTGGGGCGGAAAAGATGAGGGTCAGTGACTATGCAAAAGTGGTTGAAGCAGGACTTCAACATCTGAAACTGGGTTTGATTCCTCCTGCCTTGGATCAGGTTTTGGTTGGTTCCGTAGAACGATCCAGGCAACCCGATTTGAAAGGGGTCTTCCTGATTGGGCTCAATGAGGGAGCTTTTCCTGCATCGATTAAGGAAGATGAAATGTTTGGTGACCGGGAGCGGGAAGAACTGGCCAAAGGTGATTTGGAACTGGCACCTACCAGTAAAATAAGTCTTTATCATGAACAATATTTAGCCTACATTGCTTTTACCAGAGCCTCCGGCTACCTGTGGATCAGCTACCCGGAAGCTAATGAGGCAGGCAAAGAATTGATGCCCTCCTCTTTAATTCTTAGAATCCGGGATCTTTTTCCCCAATTGGAATGCAAAACTTTGACCGGGAAACCGGGACAGGATGATTTTGAACTCTTTGACTACTTGGTAAACCCCTCGAAGACCATTGCTTTGCTGGCAGAAAGGCTGCAGGAAGCAGCCCAGGGAGAGCGGCTGGATCCTTTTTGGGTGGAGGTTTATCACTACCTGCTAAACCGGCAGGATTGGCATCACCGGCTGGACAGAGTCTTACAAGGACTTTTCTATGAAAACCGCTCCGAGGATTTGGAAGTTTCCCTGGCTCAGGCTCTCACCGGAGACCGGTTAAAAGTAAGCGTTTCCCGCCTGGAGTCTTTTGCTCAATGCCCCTTTAAATACTTTGCCGAGTATGGGTTGGGGCTTGAAGAACGGGAATATTACCGGGTGGATGCACTACTGGTGGGCAATTATTATCACCAAGCCCTGGAAAAACTGGTCACTAAAATACAGCAAAAAGACTATAACTGGGAGGAACTGTCTGATGAGGAATTAGCCAATCTCACCCGGGAAGCCGCGGCAGAATTAGTGGAAATGGAACACGGCATTCTGCTCAGCAGTTCCAGCCACCGCTACCGGCTGCAAACTATGGAAGATAACCTGCAGGCAGCGGTGAAAGTGTTGACGGAACATGCCAGGCTCAAAACCTTTCAACCTGCGTGGGTGGAATTTGAATTTGGCATAAATGAAGAAGTACCGGCGGTGGAAATCCTCCTGCCTAATGGGAAACCTTTGCTATTAAGAGGTAAAATAGACAGGATTGATTTAGGTATCGTGAAAGACAAAACCTTTTTGAGGGTTATCGATTATAAAAGCAGTAAACGTTCTTTAGATCTGGTGGAATGTTATTATGGGTTGGCACTGCAACTACCGGTTTACTTGGATGTTGCTTTGCAAAATTACCGGCTTTTTGCGGATCATCCTCCCGAGCCCGCCGGCATGTTCTACTTCCCGGTGACAAACCCTATCTCCCGGGTTTCCAACCCTGTGCCGGAAGAAGAAGCCCGGGGCAAGTTGCTTAAAGCGCTGCGCCTGGATGGGTGGATGCTGGAAGATACGGATTTGGCTCAGGCTATGGGGGCACAAAAAGGCCTGGTGAGCGCCAGGATTACCTCCAAAGGCAATCTGGATAGCCGCTCCAAAGTTCTTAGTGAGCAACGGCTGACCTTGCTGAGAACTTTTGTCCGGGAAAAGCTTAAGCAATTGGCATTGGATATTAACCGGGGCAATACCTCCATTTCCCCTTACCGCTTGGGAAAAGAAACCGCCTGCCGCTGGTGTCATTACGGACCCTGCTGCCAGTTTGACGCCATGATCGAAGGAAACAAATACCGGGACTTGACCAAGTTAAGCAACGAAGAGTTATGGATTAGGATCAGTGGGGAAGTTAGGGGAGGGAAAAGCGATGAGCAATAATGTCCGGTGGACTCCTGAGCAACAACAGGCCATTGAAGCCGGCGGCTGCGATTTACTGGTTGCGGCTGCTGCCGGTTCCGGGAAAACGGCAGTCCTGGTGGAAAGGATTATTAGAAAAGTAATCGATGAAGCTAATCCACTGGATTTAGACCGTTTACTGGTAGTTACTTTTACTGATGCGGCGGCCATGGAGATGCGAAGCAGGATTGGCAGTGCCCTGGCAAAAGCTTTGGAGAAGCAGCCAACCAACCGGCACCTGAGGAAACAGGCAGCTCTATTGAATAAAGCTCAGATCTCTACTTTACATAGTTTTTGTTTAAGTGTGGTCCGGCGTTACTTCTTTAAACTGGGCTTAGACCCCAATTTTACTGTAATGGGTCAAAATGAAAGCATCTTAATGAAGCAGGAAGTATTGGAACAGGTGCTGGAAGAGCACTATGCCAACGGCACTGAAACATTTTTCCGGTTAGCGGAGATTTTCGGCAGCCAGGGCAAGGAGTCCCTGAGTAGCCAGATAGCAAGGCTGGCCGAGTTTTTAGAAGCATTGCCTTTTCCTGACCGGTGGATTGAGGAACAGCTACACAATTATGAAGCTACCGGGGAAACTTCCTTGAAAGACCAGCCCTGGTACCGGGAGTTAGTGGGACTGATTAGTTTGAAAGCCCGGTTGGCAGCAGACTACCACAGGCAAGCTCTGAGACTGGCAGCTCAGCCCGGGGGTCCTACCCAATACCTGGAGACTCTGCAAAAGGAACTGGCAGCCATGGAGTTGTTTTTGTCTCAATGTAGCGGTGAGGTGGCCTGGGATGAGTTGCGCCAAAGACTGCAGGTGGAGTTTAAATCCCTGCCACGGGTTAAGCAAGAAGACGCAGATGAAGTTATTAAAAAGCGGGTCCAAAAGCTGCGGGATACCGCCAAAGATACTATTAAGGAGATTAGGGAATATTTTGTCCGAACCGAAGAGGAGTTAAAACAGGAACTACTGGAATTAGGCCCTATGCTCCGGCAGCTGTTTGAGTTGGCAGATCAGTTTCAAACAGCTTACAGCCAGGCCAAAGGGCGTAAAAGTCAATTGGATTTTAACGACCTTGAGCATTACTGCCTACAGTTGTTATGCGATCAGGATGAAACGGGAACAATCCGTCCCTCCCAGTTGGCGGAGGAGCTCAGGCAACAATACTCCGAAATTATGGTAGATGAGTACCAGGATACCAATGATATGCAAGAAAAAATCATTGCCATGCTCAAGGGAGAGGCTGACGACGGGCCCAGCCTGTTTATGGTGGGAGATGTGAAACAAAGCATCTACCGCTTTCGGATGGCTAATCCGGAACTGTTTCAGCGGAAATATGCTTCCTACAGTAAAGAGGAGGGCAGCGCAAAGCGAAAAATATTGTTATCGGCTAATTTTCGCTGCCGGCAGGAAGTGGTAGACGGTGTTAATCATATCTTTCGCAAGACAATGGAGGAAAAGACTGCTGAGTTGAATTACGACCGGGATGCGGAATTAATCTGCCGGGCAGGCTATCCGGCCCCCGACGAGGACACCCGGTTGGCGGCAGGCCCTGTAGAACTCCATGTAATCGAAGGTAATCCCGATGAAGAAGAGGAAAACCTGACTGTGTTGGAACGAGAGGCGGGGCTGATCGCCTATCGCATCCGGCAGTTGTTGGGACTGGAAGGAGAGCCACCTGCCCGGGTGTGGGACAAAAATGCCAATTGCTACCGGCCTGTTCAATACAAGGATATCGTAGTCCTATTAAGAAGCACCAGGGATAAGGCTAATACAGTGCTAAATATATTACAGCAATACGGTATTCCTGCCTATGCGGAGTTAGGCACCGGCTATTTCCAGGCGGTGGAAATTAATATTATGCTGTCCCTCTTGGAAATCATCGATAACCCCAACCAGGACATTCCTTTGGCAGCAGTACTCCGTTCCCCTCTGGTGGGATTGACAACCAATCAGTTGGCTGCCATACGGGCAGAAAAAACCGGCGGCAATTACTGGGCGGCATTGAATCATTACGTTAAAGAAAAACAGGGTACGCCGTTGGCGGAAACATTGGGGCGTTTTATTGCTGATTTAAGGAAATGGCGAACCCGGGCCAGGCAAGGTCCGTTGAGCCGTCTCATCTGGCAGATCTACCAGGAAACAGGCTTTCTGGACTATGCCGCAGCTCAACCGGGAGGGCAGCAGCGGAAAGCTAATTTACACGCCTTATACGATCGGGCCCGGGAGTTTGACGCTTTTAGCCGGCATGGGCTTTTCCGTTTCCTGAGATTTATCGAAAAACTCCGGGAGAAGGATGAAGATTTAGGTTTGGCAGGAGCTTTCGGGGAAAGTGACAATGTAGTAAGAATTATGAGCATCCATAAAAGCAAAGGTCTGGAGTTTCCGGTAGTGTTTGTAGCTAATCTGGGTGGGAAGTTTAACATTACTGACCTTTCGCGGGACCTGCTGCTTCACCATGGTTTAGGTATTGCTTCCCTCTACTATGATTTAAAACATAGGGTCAAATACCCTACTGCAGCTTACTGGGCTGTCAGAAATGCCCTGCACCGGAGTGCGCTGGCCGAAGAATTGCGTATACTTTATGTGGCTTTTACCAGGGCCAGGGAAAAATTGATTTTGGTGGGCTCAACAAAGAAAATGGGGGAAACCAGGGAACAATGGCTGGGATGGAAAGGGGAGGAAGAACCGTTGCCCTTGCCGGTTTTGGCTACCGCCACCCGCTATTTGGACTGGGTTGGACCGGCTGTATTATCGAACCCAGGTGAAAACCTGTTTTCTGTTGAGTATTGGGGCCGTCCTGACGGAAAAGAACTGCCTGTTTTGGAGACCGGAGGGAAGCAAGATAACCTGCCTTGGGATAAAATCCAAGGTTTAGCCCCCTTTGCCGAAACCGAGACCACAATCCAGGGGCATTTGGAACAGCGTTTGAACTGGGCTTACCGGTTTTCAGAGGCTGCCGGGATACCGGCCAAATTATCTGTAACAGAGCTTTCAAAAAGAATGCTGGAACGGGATCATGAAGCAGCCCCAATCCGGTATTCCCGGACCATAACCTCCCGGCCAAAATTTATTCAGGAAGCACGGGGGCTGACAGGAGCAGAATTAGGTACGGCAATGCACATGGTAATGCAGCATCTTGATTTTAAGGAAGCACACTCCAAAGAAGCTATTATGGGCCAAATCGAAAAAATGGTGGAACAGGAATTTCTTACGATAGAACAAGCCCAAGCAGTAGGCTGGAAGCAGTTCTTGGGTTTGTTCCAAAGCCCCTTAGGCAAGAGGCTTTTGGAGGCAGAGGGTGGTCAGGTTAAAAGGGAAGTTCCTTTTACATTATCTTTGCCGGTTCGGGAAATATACCCGGACTTAACCTCTTTGGACCGGCGGGAACGGATTATTGTTCAGGGGATCATCGATTGCTTGTTAATTGAGGAAGATGGGATTGTTATTATTGATTACAAAAACGACCAGGTTGAAGAGAGGGATTTGCTTAAGAAGGCGGATGAATACCGCCATCAATTGAAACTTTATGCTAAGGCTGTGGAAAAAATCTTTAGTTTACCTGTCAAGGAAAAGTATTTGTATTTCTTCCAACTGGGAAAACCCATCCTTGTTTCAGAATAATTAACATATTGTTAATAAATTCTGAACAACTGAAAAACCGGTATTTTCTCGCTCATTTCTTTAGTTCTTGTCGGTTTGCTAGTCCACACGCCTATAGTCAATGATTGACAATTAAGACTGGGAAAGAGTAGGATACAAATGTGTGAAGTGAACCACAAGATTAGGAGAGGTCAGGGGAAGGAGGTGAAATGTTTGAATAAGAAGCTATTCTTGGCTATTGCTATGGTCATTCTCGCCTTCTTTCTGGTAGCAGGTTGTGGTGGAGGAGCAACTCAACCTCAGGAGCCTGAAACACCGCCGGCTGACAGCCAACCTGCAGAAACTGAGGTGGCTGATAGCGAACCTGCCGACAGTGAGCCGGCTGACAGTGAGCCTGCTGACAGTGAACCGGCTGACAGTGAGCCTGCCGACAGTGAGCCTGCTGATAGCGAACCGGCTGACAGTAAACCGGCTGAAAGCGAGCCTGCTGACAGTAAACCTGCCGAGGAAGCCAAACCGGAAGAACCACAAAAAGAAGCGGATGCAAGTGGTGATAAGAAGGAACTCGGTCCACCCAGCGATGCCTCGTGTTCCGGTTGTCACGGATCTCTTGACAACACCATAGCCGGTGTAGACGGCCATCCTCAAATGCCGATGGAGAGTCTGTCCAGTTGCGGCGGTTGTCACGGAGCAGGTAGCAGCATGGGTGTCCTGAAGGATATCTTGCATGATGCTCATGGCAGCATGGGTTGCGAAAGTTGCCACAAGTAGGTACAGCTTTCGGGATGAACATAGTTAACAATACGGCAGTGGCTGTATCAACTGTTACGACAAGATAAAAAATTGACCGTCAAAGGTCTGTAATACTTAACCCAAAAAGGGACTCTGCGGAGTCCCTTTCAGTTTGTTAATATATCTGCTCCCAGGCGCTGGACCAGGTCGGCAAATCGCTCTCCGTCCAGAGCTTTAGTTTTATAGGCTTGGATAGCCTTTTTGAATAACTCTTCTACCGTAGTCCAATCTGCTTCATTGGCTACGGTTAAGGCCAAGTGTGGATGGCGGCCCAATTTGCCCCCGATTAAGACTTGGTACCGGACGGGACTGTTGGTGATCGCTTCCTTGGCGCAATATCTGGTACAATCGCCGCAGTTTAAACATAAATCGTAATTAAAGACCGGGCCGTCGGCCTCCAGGAATATTGATTGTTCCTTACAAGCTTTGACGCATAAGCCACATTGATTGCATTTCCCTTGGGTTCTAACCGGTTTGGCTTGTCCGATGATGGAAAAGTCGGCAATCTGAGGCTGGGAACAGTTATTAGGGCAACCGGCTAAAGCGATTTTAAATTGATGATGAAACAGTGTGGGCCCGTCGTGGCTGCCGGCGATAAAATCCTCCAACTTTTGTTCCTTGGCCAGGTCCGCCAACCGCATTGCCAACGGCTTTAAGTCCATCAACGTCAATGGACAGCCGGCGGCGCCTCCGCAGACCCGGAACTTAATATGCTTGGTATTAAGTCCTTCAATAGTAACCCCTTTTTCAATCAGTTCGGTAATTCTACCTAGCTCCGCTTCCGTCAGTTCTCCCTGACCTGTTTTTAGCGGTACACCACCTGCCAGTTGTTGTCTGGCTTTGGATACATCTTCGCTGGTTACCTTGTTTTTACCCTGAGAGGCAACAAAGTCCTCTATTTGTTTCTTCACTTTTTTTCTGACAAAAAAGGGCACCCTTTCCAAACGCGCGGTAGCTTCGCGATCCCATTCCATGTTAAATCCCCTCCCCCGAGTGTACAAAGAATATGATAACATTTT
>JAAYOX010000368.1 GCA_012520135.1 Clostridia bacterium | reverse complement strand
TTGAGGGACCTGTTCAGGGAGGTTTAGGCCGGGTGGGCAACTTGGAAAAACCGCTCGATGAAGGCCGGTTAATCCAATTGGTTAAAGAGAGCCTTCATTTGTCCCATCTTAAGGTTGTTCCCGGGTCCCACGCTATTATTCAGCGGGTGGCTGTCTGCGGCGGATCCGGTGGTAGTTTAGTGGAGGCTGCTTGCCAAAAAGGTGCTCAAGCTTTAATTACCGGAGATGTGGATTACCATGAAGGCCAGTTGGCCCACAGTCTTGGTTTAATGGTGATTGATGCCGGTCATGGCCCAACGGAAAGGGTAGTTTTGCCATGGCTGCAACAACAGTTAGAACAAGCACTTACCCTTCGCAAGGAAGCATTGCCCGTATTTGCTTCTCAAGTTAATAC
The DNA here is from genome assembly GCA_012520135.1 of Clostridia bacterium. GTDB lineage: Bacteria > Bacillota > DULZ01 > DULZ01 > DULZ01 > JAAZDD01. Next base: position 1,585 of record JAAYOX010000368.1, on the reverse strand, counting down.
TGACCCATGGTGTTTTTATTAGGATAGAAGCTTATTTATTTACTTCTATCCTTTTTTTATTCCAGACGACTTTTTAGGAGGGAAACAAATGTCTTTGGCACAATTATGGCAGTTGCAGCAGTTGGAGTTGGCACGGGAAAAAGAAACCAGGCAGTTGAATAAGCAGTTTTTAAAGGAATTGTCCAAGGAAAAAGAGAAATTGTTGGCTCGCCAGGAGGAGTTGAAACAAGCAAGAATTCAGTTGGAGAAGCTGGTTAAGCAACACAAGAGACAAGGCAGGGATTTAGAAGAGTTAGAGGCTAAAAAGAGGGATTTAAGCGAAGAATTATACAGTGGCCGGGTGGCCAATCCTAAAGAATTGAGTCATCTGGAAGAACAGGTCCAGGCTGTTGAAGCAAAGCTTCAGACCATGCTAGAGGAATACCTGGAGCTGGAGGAAAAAGTTGCATCAATGGAGAACAATATACAGGTGCAGCATAACAATTTGGCTAAAGATATGAATAATTATAATATGAAAGCCAGGGAGGCCAAAGGGAATTGGCAGGCAGCCAAGGATAGAATAGAGATTCTAAATGGGCAAATAGAAGAAGTAGCAGCTCAGATTGACCCTTCTCTGTTGGCACAGTACCGCCGTTTACAGCAGCGGTTGGGCATTTCCGTTCTGGCCAAAGTACAGGCCGGCGTTTGTGGAGGATGTGGTATCAAATTGCCATCCCTCTTTTGCCAGCAGATTAAGCAGGGAGAAACAATCAAATGTGAAAACTGTGGTCGATTGCTGGTGATTAGTTAGGAGGATGCCAAGTTGAAACTGGTAATTTATACCGATGGTGCCGCCAGGGGTAATCCCGGACCGGCAGGCATTGGGGTGGTTATTCAAAATGACAAAGGGGAAGTGATCCAGGAAATTAGCGGTTTTCTGGGACAGGCCACCAATAATGTGGCTGAATATACTGCTTTAACTACTGCTTTGGAAAAAGCGGTGGCCTTAAATGCCCAAGAGGTCCAACTCTTCACCGACAGTGAGTTGATCGTAAAACAGATTAAAGGGGAATACAGAGTCAAGAATGAAGGCCTAAAACCTTTGTATCAGAAGGCAAAAGGTTTAATCCAACAACTGGGCAGTTTTACAATTACCCATGTTCCAAGAGAAAAAAACAAAGAAGCGGATCGGCTGGCCAACCAGGGTATCGATGAGGAAGGCTAAGAGAGGGAAACCGGCAATGGAAACATTTGATTTAGATAAAATACTTCAAGACACCATAGACGTTTTGGAGAAGAGCAAGGAACAGATTTTTGATATAGCAGAGCATGCCCGGGCTGAGTGTGTTCGACTGGACAAAGAGATAAAGCAAATCAGGGAATTAACTCTCCGGGTGATTGAAGAGGTGGATGCCTGTGAGCTGAAAGTAAAATCTGCTAGGGTCCGTTTGATGAAAGTAAACCGGGATGTAGACAAATACTCAGAAGAAGACATGCGGAAAGCTTATGAGGAAGTGTCTGCACTTCAGGTTAAAGTGGCTTTATTGCGAGAGAGAGAGAATCAATTAAAGGCTAAGCGACATGAGTTGGAATTAAGCCATCTCAG
>JAAYOX010000041.1 GCA_012520135.1 Clostridia bacterium | reverse complement strand
GATGCTGCTGGCAGAGGAACTCCCCGGCAAGGTCAAACTGGCAGCAGGTGTCCCCTTGGAACGGATTCAAAAACAACGGGCACTCTGCGCCGATGGTAAACCCTGTGCCCCTTCCAAGCCTTCATTCAAAACCTTGGTTAAACCAAAATCTCTGACTGCCGGCAGAAGCGGGATTGCTTTGGTTGCAATCGGTACCTCCACGGGAGGGCCTGCAGCATTGACAGAACTTTTCAAAAAAATGCCTCCGGATCTGAATGCGGGAGTGATCATCGCTCAGCATATGCCTCCGGGCTTTACCCGTTCCCTGGCTAATCGCCTCAACGATTTAGGCAACATGCCGGTGAAAGAAGCTCAGGACGGTGATCCGGTAGAAAAGGGGCAAGCCTTATTGGCTCCGGCCGGATTTCAAACGATCGTTGAGCGGAAAGGTGGAGAAGTTCGAGTTCGGGTTCTCGAAAAAACAGACTATCCAACTTTGTTCAAGCCGTCGGTAGATGTGCTTTTTTTATCGGTGGCTAAAGTCTTTGGTGCCTCCGCTTTAGGAGTGATTATGACAGGAATGGGTAGCGACGGTACTAAAGGGTTAAAAGCCATGAAGGAATCCTCCGCTTATGTATTGGCTCAAGATGAGGCTTCTTGCATCGTTTACGGAATGCCCAAGTCGGCGGTAGAAGCAGGGGTAGTGGACCGGATTGTGCCTTTGACCAGACTGGGGACAGAAATTGCCAACATTGTGGGGTAAAGTATTTTCACTTTCGTGCCGATAAATGACATAAGGAGCAAAGCATCGGGTGGTGTTATAAATGAAGATTAGCGGACAGGGGCCGGTTAACCCTTTTAAAATTTACAACCAACAACAGCAATTAAAGCAAAAGGACGGCAAATTCCGTCCCGTAGGCGATACCTTGGAGTTATCTCCTGAAGCTAAGAAGGTTCAGGAATTGGTTCGCCTTGGAGCGGAACTGCCGGAAGTTAGGGTGGAGTTGATCCGGGAGATTAGGTCCCGGTTAGAAAATCAAACCTATCATGTTAGCCCTCAGCAGCTAGCGGAGAGCATTCTGAAATCCATGCAAGAGGAGAAGTAGGTGGCATTAATGTCAAATGCGGAAAAAGGTCTGCAGGAAGTGCTGGCCAAAGAACTTTCTTTGGTAGAGGACCTGCTCACTATTGCATACCAGCATACGGAAGCTTTAAAGAGGGACGATTTGGAGCGGGTGGCAGAGTTAACCCAAAAGCAGCATGAGTTGTCCTCCCGCCTGGAAGCAGTGGAAGCACAGCGCCTGAAGGTGTTGGCTGATTTCACCCGGGAACGGGAGTTGGAAAAAGACCCTACTTTGGGGGAATTACTTGGGGATGCTACCTTGTCGGAAGAGTTTAGAACTACGGCTCAGTCCCTGTGGGACAAATTCCGGCTTCTACAGGAACAGCACGAACTGAACAGTATGCTTCTTAACCAGTCCCTTCAATACACCAGGAAGATGCTGAGCATTTTTAATCAGGGGGCGACTTACCAGCCCGACGGCACCATAGAACAATTGCCGGTGTCATCGGCTTTAGTGGATAAAAGCGTATAGACCTATTTTAAGGCATGAGGTGAATTAGATGTCAGGCACTTTTTTTGGTTTCAATACTGCACTGAAAAGTCTTTTTGCCCAGCAAAAAGCTATGAATACAACCTCTCATAATATCGCCAATGCCAGTACCCCCGGCTATACCCGCCAGCAGGCGGTAATGGCTGCGGATTTTGCTTTTCCTGTCCCTTCCATGAACAGGCCCGGCGGTGCCGGACAAGTAGGCACCGGGGTCAATGTGGTGGAAATGCGGCGGATTCGAGATCAATTTCTGGATAAGCAGATCAGGCAGGAGTTAGCCAGCCTGGGCTATTGGGAGCAGATGGCGGAAACCCTTAAACTGGCAGAGACTACCTTCATCGAGCCTTCGGATTCAGGCTTAAGCACTTTGTTCAATGAATTCTGGGTTACTTGGCAGGAACTGAGTAAAAATGCCGAGAACGTGGCTATCAGGACTTCTCTGGTAGAAACTTCTGTATCCCTGGCCGAGGCTCTTAACCATGCTCACAGTCAACTGACCACTATCGTTAACGACCTCAAATATGTAGCCGATATTAAGGCAGATCAGGTCAATACCATCGCCCAGCAGATCGATGATTTGAATAAACAAATCGCCACCATCCAATTGGCAGGAGACGCACCCAACGACCTTAAAGACAAAAGGGACCTGCTCCTGGATGAATTGGCTAAACTGGTGGATTTCGAGATTGAGGAGACTACGGTAGAACGACCGGTTGGGTATAAGAAGGATGAAGATGGGAATACCGAGGTTGTTATTGGGAAGGTGCCTGACGGGCAGATAAAAATCTATTTAGGTAAGGGCAAAAATCCTGACAACTTACTGGTTGATGTAAATCAGACGGATGTCCAGGGTAATTCAATTAATGTTAGGCAAATTGACTTTATCGATGGTGTTCCTCCGACATTTGGATGGGCAGACGGTAATGACATGGACATAAATAATGGGCAGCTTGTAGGTATTATAGCAGCTATAAGTCATGTAGAGGACTATATCACCGATCTTGACAATTTGGCTATATCGTTGGCAAGAAGTATCAATGAGCTACATAGAACCGGTACTGATTTATACGATGAAAATAAAGGAATTAACTTCTTTGCTTTTAGACCAGGTCAATTCGGGGCGTCGGGGATCTATGTTAATGATGTGATTGTAGACGATATTAATTTAATTGCAGCTTCTTTTGGCGATGATGGTAGTGGGGACCATAACGGCAGCATTGCCCTTCAAATCTCCCAACTTCGCCCAGCCATCGATCGCCAATACGATCAGTTGGTTTCCCGCATCGGTGTAAAAACCAACGAAGCAGCCCGTAGAACTGATGGACAGGATGTTTTGATTGGTCAGTTGGAAGGCCGCAAGGAAAGTATGTCCGGTGTATCCCTGGACGAGGAAATGGCTATGATGCTCCAGTTTCAGCGTATTTACCAGGCATCTGCTACCATGATTACTACCTTGGATGAAATGATACAGACAATTCTTGCCATGAAACGATAGAAGGAGGGTTAACCCATGCGTGTAACCAACAGAATGCTGGTAGACAATGTGCT
>JAAYOX010000367.1 GCA_012520135.1 Clostridia bacterium | reverse complement strand
TGATCCGGTACTACGGCGGGGAATTGGAGCATTTTTGGCTGGAGGCCCTAAGGGATGTGGGAGTGGACCATCGTTCCGGTATTGATAACAACCCGTCGGCACTGGTGGCCGATGTGGCCACGAACCCCGGAGGGCAGGTACTGCAGGAGGCTACCGGATATGTTGATGTGATTTATGCAGTGGTGCCTGTTGACGGCAGTTTGAGGATTGCCAGAGGAGGCGTCTATTCCCATTATGAGTTTATTTGGCCCATTGAGGAACGGCTTACCAACGAGCGCTGGCGGGAAATGTTGCAGAGCGGGGAAGTGCCGCCCCGGGCCTCCTGGACCGATGTCTTTATAGCTCCATGAAATACGGACGGTTTGTATTAGCGATTCTTTTGAGCGCAAGTTTGCTGTTCTCTTCTGCCGGTTGTAGCGGGAGCCGCCGGGAGACCGGATTCCACTACGCCTCCGGGGAGTTTACTTCGATGCAGGACTTTAAAAACAGCCGGATGAAACTACCGGAAAAGGAAGAGGCTTTTTGCCTGGCGGCAGTAGGGGATATTATGCTGTCCCGGTATGTAGGTCAAGTAATTAAAAAATATCAAGACCCTAGCTATCCTTTTGCCCGGGTCGGTTGGTTTCTGCAGGGGGCGGATCTGGCTTTCGGTAATCTGGAGAATCCCATCACACCGGGCAGGGAGATCATGATTGAGGAAATGAAACTGAGAGCGGATCCTCAAATGGCCCAGGCTTTAAAAAAGGCCGGTTTTAACGTGGTGTCTCTGGCAAACAACCATATTGCTGATTTCGGTGAACAGGGGATTATAGATACCATGAAGTATCTGGACAGTGCAGGTGTACGCTATGCCGGTGCAGGGATAAATGAGGCTGAAGCCTGTGGAACTTTGTTTATTGAAGCAAAAGGTTACAAAATAGCTATTTTGGCATTTAATGATCCCCTGCCGGTAAGTCCCGGCTACGGGGCAGGCGAAGGCCCCGAGACGGCGGTATTAGAACCGGAGAAAGCTGCTGAAGCCGTTAAGAAAGCAGCCGGCGAAGCGGATTTTACGCTGGTCTATCTTCATGCAGGAAGTGAATATGCACCGGAACCTAATGAAGCCCAGCGGTATTATGCCCGCTTGGCCATCGATTCCGGTGCTGATTTGGTGTTGGGTAGTCATCCCCATGTGCTTCAACCGGTAGAGGTATACAAGGGCAAATATATCTTCTACAGTTTGGGCAATTTCATTTTTGACCAGTTATGGTCCCGTGAAACCAGGGAAAGTGCGATTGTTAAGTTCTACATCAGAGCCGGTCAAGTGGAAAAAATGGAGTTTTTACCGGTTTACATCGACGAGGATGCCCGCCCTGTGCCTTTAACCGGTGACGAAGGAGTAAAAGTGTTGGATAACTTGGGTCTGGACTTGACCCGGGAGTTTGTGCCGGCATGGGATAATGAGGAATGCACTTTCATCATACAGGAGCAATATGTATTTGAGCCGGGAACACTTTCACCGGGGTACCGGTTAGTGCAAAACCGGCAACTGGATTTAGACGGAGACGGAAGCATGGAGATATTCCGGTTAAAAAACGGCAGGGTGACTGTTTTCTCCGGTCCGGGTCCAGTCTGGCAATCACCCGAGAACTGGTGGGTGGACTGTTTTTTC
>JAAYOX010000366.1 GCA_012520135.1 Clostridia bacterium | reverse complement strand
ATGCTTTACTAAAAAATCGTATGCTACGGGAAAATCCCGTTTGCCGATTTCCCGCAGCATCCAGCCCACTGCCTTATGTATGAGATCATGCTTATGTTGCAAAAACATTTATTATTATTTCCTTGCTATGCTTTACTTTTTCCCGAAACACGAAAGAATGTTTTACACCCGCTCCTTTTTCCCAAAGTCGTTTTTATCAACGGAAGAAGCTGCCGCAAGTAAGAGGAAGCTAAAGAATACCATTGATTTTAAATCAGTTTGGATTTTTGCAGCAAACTTCTGACTATCTGTGCTACCTCGGCTCTTGTAATATTGTCCTTTGGGGCAATCAGATTGGCGGTCCTGCCGGAGATGATTCCTGTCTTTAGGCAAGCTGCAATACTGTCTCTTGCATAATCCGCACATTGCACAGCATCATCGAACCCGGCAAGAAGCTTTTCCTTTTCTCCGCTTACAAACTCTGCCTCCAATCCTGTTATTTTTTAAGGCCCTGGCAATCATAACCATGGCTTGTTCACGGGTTATCCTTTGATCAGGGGCAAATTCTCCGTTTCCATACCCGGAGATGATATCATATTCATAGGCAGTGGAAACCGCATCATAGTAATATGCTCCCGGTGCAACATCATCAAATTGGTTGGCGGTATCTGCGACGATCTTAACCGTCTTTGCGGGAGGTTCCGATATTTTCACGCTTACCGCGATATCTTTTAACGCCACTTCTCTGCCGATTTGCTCGGAAACGGCATCAATATTTATTTGCTCAGCGGGAAGTGTATAAGCAACCTGGCCGGTGGTGATTTCCAGCACCGATTCAGTCATTTCCATATTCTTGACGGTCTGGCCGTTCAGGGTTCCCACTACAACCTCGGTGGCATTGCTGACGGGAATGGTTACAACTGTATGGTTGCCTTCCTGGGCCAGTCTTTCTTCCATTTTATTGTCGTCCACAACAACGGTGGTGACTGTTTTATCCCCTTCCTGGGTGGTTGTTGCCGTAGCGGCGGTTTCTGTTTTTCCGTTGATAAGAATGTCAACGCCGTTGTTGGCTGGTGGAACCGATGGTGTTGAAGGTGTTGAAGGCGTACTGTCTCCCGAACTACTGTCTCCTGAGCTACCACTTTGAGCCCATTGAGCATAAAGTGTATGGTCAGCTGCGATTGTAACTTTACTGTCTTCAGTAATCTCAGTGCCTCCGGATGCTGCCGTAAACCAGCCTTTGAAGTCATAACCTTCCCTGGTGACGGTGGCCAGTTCGCCATAAGTGCTGTCATAGGTCACAGTCTTGCTGGCCATTGACGGGTCTCCGCCACCGTTGGCATCGAATGTGACCGTGAAGGCATTAGGCATCCATTTTGCAAAAAGCATCATATCGGCTGTGACCTTATCTGTTCCGAAATCCCAAGTGCTTATTAGTCCCGTTTCCTTGTACCAGCCGGCAAAGGTGTAGCCGGTTCTGGTGGGAGCAGTGGGTGCTGTAATGGTCGCCTCATAGCGGACACCGGTGATGGCTGAAACGTCGGTGCCTCCGTTGCTGTTAAAGGATACGGTATGGGTATCCCTATCGTAGTATAGCTTTAGTACAAGGCTGCCGTTCGCTGCGATCGTTCCACTAGCGACCCTATCTGCGTGTGTGGTGTTCTCCGTGAAGCCGGTGTAGTCCTTGGGTGAAGCGGTCACAGTGGATGCAGTGGTACCGCTCAGGTTGTCGGTATCTTTCAGGGTGTAACCGTCATCCGAGACATTTTGCTGGTAGTGCTCAACTAGATTCTGGTGGCCAGGGGTGTATTTCTGTCCGTTGTCGGAAATTTCGTCCGGGCCAAAGCATGCCTCGACGCAGCAGTGCCTTTATTGAGCAGGGAGGATGGAGGGCCTCTTTTTAGAAGCCACGCTGCACAAGGCCAGGGTTTTGCGCAATTTCGTCTCCTTCGAGGAGTCAAACAGGCTCCTTGATGAACTGATGGCACAACTTGACAGCCCGGCCTCTGAACTGGCTTATGCGGTTATCATCGAAAAGCTGTACAATCTGTGCTGGAATTCGCAGGTAAATGAGGCCTATCTCCTGGCCCGGCAAATGATTGAAGCCTGCGCCAATGCCGGCAATCTGAAGGTCATGGGCTGGTTCGAGCGGTATTTGTGTACAATACATTTTTTTGCCGGCAGGATGAAGGATGCGGTTTATTATTATGAAAAATCCCTTGGGCTTCTCGCTGATGAGCTTAAATACCTGGGCATGCACAGCACAGGGATTTAAGCCACCAAAGCTTACCAGATGCTGGGTGACAGAACCCGTTCGCTGTCCGTATTGTCGGCGGAGCTTCAACGGCTCAGAAACACGGGAACTATGAAGAAATGTGGGCAGGCTATCTGATAGCGGCTGAAATCCACTATCAGAACACCTTTATTGACAGAATGAACGGTAAAAACGCATCCTTAGAAACCGCGGAAAAGTATTTTACTTTGGCGGACGAGTACGCGCCTCTTTACCTAAAGACCACTTTTCAGCTGCATTGGGCCAAAATGCAGCGGCTTACCTACAGCCTCATTTTCACTGATGCTCCCAAGGAAGAGATCGTGCAGGAAATCTTCGACAACCTCGACCAGGCGAAAGCTTATTTAAAAAACCTTGTCCTGGCCAGGCTTATGAAGTATTTTCCGCCATATCCGATTATCAGAGAGCGGTCAAATGTGCGAGCCTGTGCATAGAAGCAGGGGAAGAGGCCGGTTTGCTCCTTCACCCCTCGCTGGCCTACGGCATACTGGCAAGGGCAGCAATAGCGACAAATGATTATGAAAATGCAGCCCGCTTCACAGGTCGTTATCTAAAGCTTTGCTCCGACAACGGACTTTATGAATATTTCAGATTGCGCAAGGCTTACGATCCGGTCCTTGCATTTGCGTATGACAACGGAATAGAGCCGGAATTTACCGGACAGATGATGGAATTTGCCGGGTACAGCCGGAAAGAAAGCTTATATAGAGACACTTGGCGCTTTTGCCGTTTATCAGGACAAAGACAGGCATAAGCCTTTAAAATTCAGGACAAAAAGGGAACGGGAGCTTTTGGCATTTTTACTCGATGCAGGTGAGCAGGGGGCTACCAAAGAACAGATATATAACGCCATTTGTGGGAGTCGGATTCCAAAAATATAAATAATTTGATCGCGATTAATCTGGCGCACCTGAAAAAAGATCTCGGATGCGCAGGAATCGGGGAATCAGTCATTTGCCGGGAAAACCGCTATTTTATCCGCCGGGACGAAATTGAGTACGATATTGACCTTTTTGAGAGGAAATACGAAGAATTCAAGTCCCGGAAGACGGAGGAACTGGAATTCTTCGTATTTCCTCTCAAAAAGGT
>JAAYOX010000365.1 GCA_012520135.1 Clostridia bacterium | reverse complement strand
TGGTAGGTTTGACCAAAGTGGCCAGCCGCTATGTAGTTGCTACTGCCGGGCTGATCCTGTTCTTCTTAGGCTTGCTGCCCAAGTTTGCTGCTTTGGCTACCATTATTCCCAAGCCTGTTTTGGGAGCAGCGATGGTTATCATGTTCTCCATGGTGGCTACTGCCGGTATTGAAATCTTGCAAAAAGTTGATTTCAGCAAAAACGGCAACCTGCTGATTGCTGCCTGCTCCATCGGAGTAGGAGTAGGTATTTCCGTAGTACCGGATTTATTCTCACAGACACCTGGTGTTATTCAAATTCTCTTTGGGGAAAGCGGTATCGTATTAGGAAGTGCGACGGCAGTTCTCCTGAATATTTTCTTCAATTACGGTAAAGAGGAAGAACCAGCCAAGCAAGAACCTGCTTCTGAAACTGTCTAATGTCACATTCTTCCCAAGGCCTCGGGGCCTTGGGAAGTGCCCCTAATATTAACGACATCAGAGCAAATTGCAGAGGAGGGAATACATTGACTTATAAGGTTGTGGGGAAAAGTGTTCCCAGGATAGACGCCTATGCCAAAGTAACCGGCAAAGCCCGCTTTGTGGCGGATTTCCACATGCCGGGAATGCTATACGGAAAAGTCTTAAGAAGCCCGGTGGCCCATGCCAATATCAAACGGATTGATACCAGCAAGGCAAAAGCGTTGCCGGGAGTGAAAGCTGTCATAACCTGGGAAGACGTACCCAGAATTCCCTATTGTACCGCCGGGCATCCCTATCCTGACAGCAGCCGGCGGGATACCTATATTTTGGATAAAAAAGTCCGATTTATGGGGGATGCGGTTGCAGCGGTAGCTGCTGAAACCAGGGAAATCGCCGAAGATGCTTTGAAACTCATTGAAGTCGAATATGAGGAGTTGCCGGTATATACTTCTCCTGAAGACGCCATGGCAGAGGGAGCAGTGGAAATTCATGAAGGAACCAAAAACATTTGCGGTCACCATGAATTTGAGCAAGGTGATCTTGAGGCGGGATTTGCCGCCAGCGATTATGTTTTTGAAGAAGAATTCAAGACTCCCATTATTGCCCACTGTTCCTTGGAAACACACATCTCCCTGGCATATTTAGACGAAAATGAACGCCTGGTAGTTAAAACATCTACCCAGGTCCCCTTTAACTTGCGCCGGATCATGTCCCAAGCACTGGACATGAGTATGAAGCAGATTCGAATCATTAAACCTCATGTGGGAGGCGGGTTTGGAGCGAAAGCCGAGGTAGTGCAGGAACCGATAAACGCTGTTTTGACCTTGAAAACCAAAAGACCGGTACTACTGGAATATACCAGGGAAGAAGAAATGGTGGCCGGCCGCACTCGCCATTCCACCGTTATTAAGTTGAAAACGGGAGTGACTAAAGAGGGTCGAATGCTGGCCCAGAGTATGAAGATTATCTCCAATACCGGTGCTTATGCGGGACACGGTCATGCAGTGGTTTATTCCATCAGCTCCCATTTTGTCGTTCATTACCCGACACCTCATTTTTCCTTTGAAGGGATTAGTGTTTACACCAATATACCGGTAGCCTCAGCTATGCGGTCTTACGGTGCTTCCCAATTGAATTTTGCCATGGAAAGCCACATGGATAATATGGCTAGGAAGCTGGGCATTGATCCCCTGGAATTCAGAAGAATAAATGTGATGAAAGAAGGGGAAAAGGATCCCATGGGTTATTTCTCCAACAACTCCTACGGGATCGCTGATTGTCTCGCCAAAGGGGAAGAACTCAGTAGCTGGAAAACGAAAAGAGAGACCTTCACTGATACCTCAACCGGTAAGAAGCGAAAAAGGGGTATCGGTATGGCCTGCTACAGTTATGAGACCACTGCCTACTGCGGTGCCGAAGAAATGTCCGGGGCCATCATCAGGATGAATGAAGACGGTACGGCAGTGTTGTACCTTGGTTCTGCTGAGCTGGGCCAGGGAAATGATACGGCAATGGCTCAAATTGCGGCGGAGGAATTGAGTATTGACGTTAAGGACATCCATGTGGTAGCGGTAGATACCGATGTTAGCCCTTACGATATCGGCGCTTATGCTTCCAGACAGCTCTATATGTGCGGTATGGCCGTTAAAAAAGCCGCCGTTCAGTGTAGAGAGATGATTGTTGATTTTGCTGCTCAATTGTTTAATACCATTCCCGCTAATTTAGAGGTTCGGGATGGCTGGATCTATGACAAATTAAGCGGTAACCGCTTGATAACCGTCAAAGAAACAGTCTGGAAAGCCCATTACAATATGGATAATCCCAGGACGATTGTGGCTCAAGCCTATCATGGGGCCAAATGTAATCCCCTGAGTCATGGAGCGGTTTTTGCGGAAGTGGAAGTAGATACGGCTACCGGTAAGGTGGACATTGTAAAACTGTGGTCTGTTCACGATTGTGGAAAGGTGGTCAATCCCCAGCTGGCAGAGGGACAGGTACACGGGGGCGTGTTGATGGGAATCGGTTTTGGCTTGTCGGAACAGCTGTTGATCGATCCCAAGACGGGCCGGACTTATAATGATAACTTGCTGGACTACAAAATGGCCACCATGATGGATACTCCTGAATTGGAAGTAGCTTTTGTGGAAACCAATGAGCCATCCGGTGCTTATGGTAACAAGAGCCTGGGAGAACCGCCCTGTATTTCGGTAGCCCCGGCCATCAGAAACGCAGTCTTAAATGCAACGGGTGTTGAGTTTAACGAGGCTCCACTGACCCCGGAACGGGTACTGATGAAGCTGAAAAAGGCGGTGAAAGCCTAATGTATGGGGTAAAAACACTCTATGAACCGGAGAGCCTGCAGAAGGCATTAGAAGTATTAAGTCATGACGATGAGGCTAAAATAATTGCCGGCGGTACCGATTTGCTGCTAAAAATGCGGAACAAGGGTTTGCGGGATGTTAGCTTGTTGAGTTTGCACAGAATCAGGGAGCTTAAAAGGATCGAAG
>JAAYOX010000364.1 GCA_012520135.1 Clostridia bacterium | reverse complement strand
TGGCTTCCACTAAATAAGCCAGCCCCTCGTCCTCCAGTCCTTGGAAAGCGTAAGGGGAAGTCCTAGGTTTGAAAGCTCCTCCCCTCAGAATCTGTGCCCCGGCCTGCTTAACTGCTTGAGCGGCTTCGATCATTTGCTCCATACTTTCTACGGCACAAGGGCCGGCCATGACGACCACCTTATCAGCGCCGATGGCCACATCACCTACCCGGACCACGGTCTTTTCCTGCTTTAATTCCCTGCCCACCCTTTTATAAGGCTTCATGATGGGAACTATCTTCTCCACTCCGGGCATGGTAATAATAGCTTCGGAGCTAAGTGACTTTTTGTCACCTATAGCGCCGATTACCGTTTTTTCCTGCCCGTAAATAGGATGTGTCTTAAAGCCTAATTCCTCCAGCCTGTATTCCACCCTTTTGACTTCATCAGCTGTAGCTCCGGGACGCATAACGACAATCATTTCTATTCCTCCTTCAAACAAAGTAAAAAAAATAAACTCCTCATCCCAAAGGGACGAGGAGTTACTCGCGGTACCACCCTAATTGGCCTGAATCCAGACCCACTTATGCAAGTACGGGAAATAAAGCTATTTCCGATACCCCCTCTGTTTTCACGGTCAGAGCTCCGGCTTGCCTACTATCCGTAACGGAATTCAGCTCGCTGCTCCGGGGAGAACTTCAGTGAAAAGATTTTTACCGGGCTTTCACCTTACCCCGGCTCTCTGGAAAAAACCTGTTTACCTACTTTTCCCCTTCATGGCATTTAACGGGATGCTTCAGTTTCCTGAAGATTTTAGAGCTACTTTACCATAAAAGACAACCGGTCGTCAACAGTTATTTCCAACATATTTTTACCAACACCAGGATGGACAACCAAATTACTGTCATCCCCAAGGGAATGGCCCATGGGTTAAGGCCATCCAGCGTTACACGAGTGCCGAAAGTAACCAGTACGGCGCCAAAAACCAGGGCGGTCACAATATATTGGGCCGCTTTTTCCAAAGACCGGCCTAAAGGCTCCAGCCCCTGGTGACTGAAAACCACCCGCTGTTGCCCTTGAGCCAAATTGGCCAGCACCTGGCCTGTCTGCCGGTAAAGATTGGGCAGGCTGTCTTTATAGATTAGACTCTGCAGGTATAAATCCTCCTGTTCCAGCTTGGGCAGCAACTTCTCCTGCAGCTGAGCATTAGCCAACGGCAGGGCAATTTCCATCAGGTTAACATCAGGGTCCAGCCGGCGGGCGTGCCCCTCTCCGGCTAAGAGGGTTTTTCCTAACAGTAAAAAAGTCTCCGGCAACCTAATGTGATGTGTTAAAGAAATATCCATCATTCCTAGCATCAGATTACCTAAATCAAGATTTTCCTTCCCCAATCCTGATACTTTATCCAAAAGCACTGCCGTATCTTCGTAAAGATGAGAAGGATTATAGGGGCCTACTACCTGTCCCCACTCCAGGGTGAGTTCAGCCACTTTAGCGGCATCCCGCTGGTCTACCGCTACCAGGAGGACCAGCATTCTCCGGCGAAATGCTTCGTCCAGGCGGCCTACAGAGCCGAAATCCACCCAGGCAATCTGGCCGTCCCGCTGAAATAGAATATTACCCGGATGGGGATCCCCATGAAAAATGCCTTCTTGAAAAATAGGTGTCAGTAGGGATTGTAACAACAACCGGGCGGCACGACAACGGGCCTCCCGGCTTAATTCCTCTGCTTTAACACCCGGAATATAGTCCATCACCAGGATTTCCTTGGTGGTATATTCCCAATGAACCACGGGAACGGTTACACCGGCAATATTCCTCAGTAGACCCCGAAAAATGTCCATATTGGAAGCTTCGTTGGTAAAATCCAGTTCCCGCAGGATTTTGCGGGAAAGATCGTCGATTACTTCTTCGATATCGATTAAGCGACCGGGAAAAGAACGAGCTATCCGGCGTTTATTGTTTCTCAGGATGGA
>JAAYOX010000040.1 GCA_012520135.1 Clostridia bacterium | reverse complement strand
TTCATATCTCAGAAGCTGTACCTGCCGCAGTCGGCTTTTTTGCCGCTAATGGGGGCGACGCCCTAGGTTCCATCATCGGCGCTGTTAATGTTGGCTATGATACGGACACCATCGCTACCATGTCCGGGGCTATAGCCGGAGCACTGAAGGGTGCCCCGGCTTATCCCGAACATTTCCTGCCCACCATGGAAACAGCAAATGGATTGGATATTAGCGGCTTAGCCCGGGAGATTACCGCGATTGCTGCAGAACGTTTAAAAGGAGGCCGCCTGAATGAGTAATAAACCCAAAAAATATGATCAAGTGTTAGGTTGCCTCCTTGGTGCCGCAGTCGGTGATGCCATGGGTTCGGCTACGGAAACCAAGTCTACCCGGGAGATAGAGAAAACATTTGGTGGAAGGGTTCGTGATTTTCAAACGCCGCCCGAGGATATACCGGCTGCCGGTCGCAAAGCCGGCCAGATTACGGACGCTTTCAGTATCCCATATGTCCTCACCAACCACCTGCTCAATGCCGGTGGCAAAGCCAGCCGGAAGCTGGGAGAGGAGGCTTTGCTGGAATGGGGCCAAAGTGAATGGTTTGGTCCTTTTGCCGGTATGACCACCCGGAAGGTAGTAAACCGCCTCAACGAAGACCATAGCCTGGGAACCTGGGCTTACGCCGGACAATTGGGCAATAAGCTTTTCAAAGGGCATTATTATGCTTTGTCTTCCAACGGGGCGGCTGTTAAAGCTTATCCTGTAGGTCTCTTGAATCCGGACAACGTGGAAAAAACCATTGAGGATACCATCGAACTTACCATGGCTTCCCACGATGATCCTTTAAGCATCTCCGGTGCCTGTGCTATTGCCGCTGCCATCAGCAAAGGAATGTCCGGTCAGGCTGGTGTCTACGACATGGTGCAGGCGGCGTTGGAGGGGGCCAGGACGGGTGAGGCCCTGGCACGCAAACGGGATGATGTTTGGGTCTACCCCGGACCGTCGGTAACCAAAAGAATTGAAATGGCCATCGACTTAGTGTTCCGGGGCGGTGAATACAGCCGGCGCCACATGGAGGAACTGCGGGATTTAATCGGTTCCGGCCCTGCTATTGCGGAGACAGTTCCTACGGCTATCGGCCTTTTTATCGCCCATCAGGGGCAGACTATGCCCGCTATTTACGATGGGGTAAATATTGGAGATGAAACCTCGGCCATCGCCGGTTTGGTAGGGGCCCTTTGCGGGGTGTTAAACGGGGCAGACAGCATCTGTGAAGGATATTTGGACTTCATTGAAGGGGCCAACGATATCGATCTCCGGTCCCAAGCTGACAGGATCTGTGCTTTCCTGGAACAGTAACTATCAAAGAAAAAGGTAACACGAGGGATTTCCTTCATGTTACCTTTTTTCTTTCCCTTATTCACTCAATTTTCATAGGTTTTCCAAGAAATCCTGAAACTTGTCTACACTCTCCCGGGTAGTGGCCCATGAAGTAACGAGGCGTACTGCATAGTGTCTCTCATCTACTTCGTTTTGGACATAGAATTTAAATTCCTGTAACAACTTGTCCACTGTCTTGACAGGTAAAATGGGGAACAGCTGGTTGGTACATGGAGGAACATAAAAGGAATAACCGCAGTTTTTCAGTATGACTGCTAACTTCTCTGCCATTTCATTGGCATGTTTGCCTAACTCAAAGTAGAGGTTATCCTGAAATAATGCCTCGAATTGGATTCCCATCACAAAACCTTTGGCCAGTAAGGCTCCCCGTTGTTTAATTAAATAACGAAACTCCTCTTTTAATTCTTCCCTACAGATGACCAGAGCTTCTCCCAGGAGAGCACCGTTTTTAGTCCCCCCAATATAAAACACATCTACCAGCCGGGCTATATCACCCAAGGTTAAGTCATTTTCTTTACAGGTTAAGGCAGATGCTAAACGGGCCCCGTCAAGGAACAGGAACAAACCGTTCTTTTTACATACTTCATGAATTGCCGTTAGTTCCTTTTTGGTATAGACGGTACCCAGCTCTGTGGAATTGGATAAGTAAACCATCTTCGGGAGAACCATATGTTCATCACTGTGGTAATCGATTACTGCTTGGATGGATTCCGGGGTTAGTTTTCCCTGTTCCCCGGCTGCTACAACTACCTTGTGGCCGGTAGCCTCTATGGCACCAGTCTCGTGGACATAGATATGTCCTGTTTCAGCGGAAATAACGCAATGATGGGGTCTTAGGAATGAGGAAATTACCACCAGATTAGTTTGGGTTCCTCCCGGTATGAAATGGATATCTACATCATTTCTTCCAATTGACTTTTTAATATATTCTTTCGCCCGTTGGCTATGTACATCTTCTCCATAGCCGGCATTTTGTTCGAAATTAGCCCGGGCCAGCATTTCCAAAACTCTTGGATGGGCTCCTTCGCTGTAATCATTCAGAAAGCTAATCATCAAGCGACCTCCAATGGGTTAATAATGGATAT
>JAAYOX010000363.1 GCA_012520135.1 Clostridia bacterium | reverse complement strand
AGACCGCCCTGTCCATAGCCTCATATTTTTTAACTGAAGTTCTGGACATCTCTTGCCTTAGCTCTAATGCTCGTTTGGCTATGGGGTTTGCCACTTCTGCCAATGCTTCAGCCACCATGTCCTTGGCCATGCTCTCTATCTGGATGCCATGCTTATCCTCCAGCCAACTCTTTAGCTGGGCCGGGCTATTGGGATTATCCAGCCCTGTTAAATGGGTGGCTTCCTTCATCAGCTTTTCCTGGTGCAATGCATCACAGCGGATGGCGTTTTTCACTAATCTCATATCCACCCTTACACCGTAGTCATTTATCTTTTGGTCTAAAAACCACAGCCTTAATTCCTGCTCCGGCATGGGGTAATTATTTAACTTTTGCCGGATAGAACGCTCCACTTCCACGTCCTGTTTACAATAAGTTTTGAATAGCTCCCACTTCACCGGATCATGCTCAGGTAGATTTCTGGTTCTTCCGCCGTTGGATTTAGTGGCCCGGCAGGGCATGGAGAAGAAGCGAATTAACTGCTTCCCCTCCTGCATTTTCTGCTGGGGCAGTTTCAGGCACTTGGCCACTCCTTCCAAACTAGCCGGTAGCCCCAAGGTCAAAGCGTGGGCCTGGCTGCAGTGCCACTCTTCCGGTGGCATTGGTGTGCTTAGGTAACGGGTAAGACAAGTTCTTTCAAAATTTGCATTGAAAGCTGTTTTAATGACGGTAGGGTCTGTTAAGGCCTGTAATACTTCTTGTGGCAGCTTCTCCCCGCTGGCTAGGTCAATTATTGCTACCGGCCCATCATCAAAGGCGTAGGCCAGCAGCAATATTTCAAAGTCCGGTGAGCCAGTGTAGGCGTAGACCCCAGTTTTTTTGAGGTCCACGCCACCGTAAGTTTCCAAATCCAAGGCTAAAATTCTCATCCCAAAAGGTCCTCATCATCGCTCAGTCCGCCAAAATCATCTTCTGGCTTAGACTTGCCGCCTAATGGTTCGCCATCTTCCAGCTTCTGTAGATTTTGAAGGGCTGCACTGATTCCACGGGAACCATTGGCGTTATAAGCGAAAAATACAATTGAGGCCCTGCCGTAACAACCTGCATAAAATTCACTCTGATCCATAATGGGGTTTAGGTCTTCGTCCACGATTCCCGGCTTGGTGTTGCTATTCACGTTGATAAAATAACTATCCGCATAAGCCGGGTCGTCTGCCCGATCCACATCTCCGTCCCTCAAAGGCATCCTAAGGTTGGCGGGAATTTTGCCACCCCACTTGTGGGCCCCTTCCTTTTTAACGGTTTCTATCGCAGCCTTAATCTTGGCCAGCGTTTTCTTGTCACTTTTGGGAATAATCAGGCTGACGCTGTACTTGGGGGCGCTACCGTTTACTGATTTAGCTTCAAAGACATTTGGGTACGAAAATCTGACTTTTCCCGTAACTACCTTCATCTATATCTCCTCCTTGAAATCTATTTCCGCTGCATTCCTAACCGCAGGTCTTTTATCTGATTCCGGTGCTAATTTCACCTTGCCCGGTGGTTTTTCTACCAGACCTGATAGCACCTCATTGAACTGCTTTTTACCTACCGCTTTTTCCATCTTGGTAATGCCCAGTAGCACCCTTTCAAAAATCTGGTCTTCACTATATCCAGCGGCTTGTAGGGCTTCTGCCACCTTGGTTTCATCCACATATTTCCTAATGCTACGGCCCTCGACCAGTTTGTATCCCGGCCACTGTTTGCCGTTATTAATCGCCTGGTCTAGTGCATAACCCTGCACATCTGAAATCCATCTCATATATTCATCTGCCGCATCCAGCACTTCCACGATTTCCTCGTCCGTTAAAAGCGGCGGCTCCCTAAAGTCATAACAAGCAAGTTTAGTGTTTTCTTCAGCCCGTGCCCTACAGGTAGCTCGTACCCGACAGAAGCGGCAATGGTCTCCTGGCAGAAACTCGCCTTCACCTTTGTAGGCCTTTTCTGCCGCACCCATGACCGTGTTCGTGGCCCAGTACAACAAATCATCAACGGTCATTTCTGCGGTAGAGATACTATCTAACCTGGGCTGGACGATAGTCATTCTGACGGTGTTAATGTTGTAAAGACAGCCGAACTGATTCAAAGCCCCAAGGCTATATAACTGCATCTGGCTATTATCAATGGCGGATACTGCTATTCCACGACCAAATTTCATGTCAATTACTTCCAAGACATCGTCACTGACCAAAACCAGATCACCCGTTCCAAATCCGCCTGGAACCCACTCGGAGTAATCCAGTTTCATCTCCAAAAGCACCACCGCATCCGCTGTCCTGGCTCTAGCCTCGTTAATTTTCTCGATGGCAAAATCGGTGTAAACTCTCACGTAATCGTCCAACTCCTGGCTGTAGAAGGGGTCTTGTTTTAACTTCTTAAGCCTCTTGTTATACTCACTCTTTTTTATCTGCCCCAGGTGATAAGCCAGATATGTTTCCGCCAGGCTGTGAGCAAAGCTACCCTCACGGGCGTATTCACTTGTTTCATCATCCATGGCTTCCTCCAACCGGGCTGAGGGTGGGCAGTTTATCCAGCGATCGGCACCAGAGGCGGAGAGTAGCGCATGTTCTGCCATTTACATCGCCTCCGCTTCCGCCAACAATGCCGGGTAGTTCTCCTTTGGAATATCCGAGAGTTTATCCCCACCGTGTTTTTTAAGTAGCTCCTTGACCTCGGCTTGTTTGCCGCTTTGCATCAGTGCCGCAAGCTCGGCCCGGACTGTTTCCATGGTGACCTCTACCTGGGGTTCTGGCTTTGTAACCAAAGGCTCATCACCCTTGCCATCCTCAACGCTCTCAACCGTTTCAGTTACCGGTTCCTTTATGCTCCTGCCTGCTAAAAGCTGTTTAAACTCGTCACACTCAACTAGTAGCTTTTTAAATTCATCAAGGTTTAACTTGATCTCAACCTTCACCGGGTTTTCCTCCTTTCCGCACTGCTATCTCTGAACTTCTTTAATGGATACCGACTCCACAATTTCACTAGGTACAAGTACCAGCATTTTCTGCTCTTTGCCTAAAAGGAAATTTAGTATCCTGTCACGGAGCTTGATATCCCCGCCCCTTAGGACATTCACTTTTTTCCCCTTTGCATCTGACACATTGATTACCACCTGGTGTCTAAGCATTTTTCATCACCTCCCCTTTCTGTGGTTTTTGCCTTCTGTATATAAGCCACGGGAAAGGGGGTAGGTGGACAAAATAAATGAATTAAATTTTACCTTGGAGAATTTCCCTCAACTTTGCCCTGATCCGAAAGGCACTTTTTTTAACACTGTCCTCAGCCATACCAAGCCTTTTACCAACTTCCGCTTGGGTCAGGGGTTTGTCCGATAAATAAAGCCACTTAATGATGTTTTGTTCCTTTGGCTTTAGGGTAGAAACAGCCTCATCTACCGTTGCTTTGGCTCTTTCCCGTTCCAATTTAGAAATGATGCGATCTTCCACATCGCCATCCGGATCTGTAAGCGTTTCAGCCTTATCATTAAGGTCATCGAAACTGCTGTGCCTTCTTGTTTCCCGGCGATTGTTGTCGACTTCCTCATCATCAAGGCTGTGCAATGTTTCAATAATTGCCTCAGTAACACCATCCTCACCCGGTATTAGAACCGTCTTGCTGCTGCCTTCGCCGTAGTAGATGTAATTGGTGCGCTTCTTTTTGCTGGTCTTGAACTTTCTGCTCATCCTTTTACCTCCTGCGAATTTCTGAAATCCGCAGAAGGCCGCCAATGTGTCTCCGTGAAACAAAAAAAAGACGGCAGTGGAATACCCTTTTCAGGTATCCCGCACTGCCGTCTTACGGTCTCGCGGATTTCGATTGACGTTTATTTTTTTTAGGCTACTTTATCTTTAAGATTTACGACATCAATTGTGCCGTCTGGATGTCTTTTGATTAATGTCGTGCAGTTTTTAATCTTAATTTCCACCGTTCCAGTGGTGGCATCAAGGCGACAAACAAGCCTACCATCAAGATTTCTCACCTCTTTCATTTCCATTACACCTGCCTTTCTAATAGGTAATTACGTCAGGTTACAAAGGTTTATATCGATTTAATGTTTTATAGGATGATTAATGTAAAATATCCTCCATTTACTGCCTAAGCCGTGATATAATGTTTAGTAACCTATGATTAATTATATTGAGTTCTTTTAAAGGCCGCAGGACAAGCCCGGACACTTGCGGACATTTGCGGACAACCTTAAAAAGGGGGAGGGGGTGCATATTTTGACTTTCAGTGATTTTGCCAAACTGCTTTATCCTTTTTGTGGTGGTGATAAAAAGGTGTGGGAGTTTGTCCTTCTTTTAGTTGACAATATTATTGAAGACCCCCCTGATGGTGAAGAGGACAGCAATCCACTTGCACATCTTTCTGCAAGTACTCTTGAAAAATATTACAACGGGTCTAGGGAGTTCGCTGGGAAAAACGTTTCTTTGGTTTTCCAACGTTTGGATAAGGGAAAGTTTGAGGAATTTATCGGTGAGCTTCCGTTTGACACACTGAGCCTAATCGGAAACGCTCTACGCAAATTTGGCATTGAGGTTGATGCTTACGAAGTTCCCAGTAAATGTGCCGATATATTTGCATCAATATTAGAGCGTCAGGCCAACCCGACCACGTCTAAAAGGGCTAAACCTACATCAGCTACAAATGAAATTCCCGACACGGACTTTTTTTTGCTATTAGAAGCCAATAGCATATGCCCTTTATGTGCAAAACCACTTGTAGGCAATAAAAACAATAACAGCCTGAAAAATTATAAAATCACTCATATTGTCCCGCCTAATCCTACTACGGAGGAAGAAGCTGAATTGGGTGACCTAATTGACCCGTCAATGAACGCTGATGCTTTTAATAACAAAATTGCCCTTTGCCTCGATTGCGCCAATAGGTATACGGTACATACCACACAAGATGAATGTGAGCACTTGATGGATATAAAGAATAGGCTGTATCGTAATTTTGCCGCCAATGAAGTCTTGAATAAAATGTATTTGGAAGAGCAGATAGAGGCGGTAATTAGGCAAATTTCTGTCGCCCCGCCGGAACAACTTTCAGATACGCTTAATTACGAGGCTTTACGAGTAAGGGATAAAATCCCGGAAAGCAATATCCCTTTGCTCATTAAAACTGAAGGCTTTGTAGTTCGGTATTATAGATTTATAGAATCGGTGTTTTCCCAGCTTGAGCGTGAGGGGCGCTTAAATTCTAAGAATGTTGCCCTTGACGTTCGGCGCACTTACGATAGTCTTCTAACATACGGGCTTACCCAGGATGAAGCCTATGCACGTTTAACTGATTGGTTTAGAAATAAAACAAACGCTCAGAATGTCCTGGCCTGTGAAATCTTGGTGGCATTCTTTGTGCAGAGTTGCGAGGT
>JAAYOX010000362.1 GCA_012520135.1 Clostridia bacterium | reverse complement strand
GGCTTTATCGGACCTGAGTATCTATATGATTCCCGCCAGGTAATCAGAGCCGGACTGGAAGACCACTTCATGGGCAAATTGCTGGGGGTTCCCATGGGATGCGATTGCTGCTACACCAACCATATGAAGGCGGATCAGAATGATATTGAGAACCTGGCTGTGTTGTTGAGCAATGCCGGCTGCAATTACTTTATTGGGGTGCCGATGGGTGATGATGTGATGTTGAACTACCAGACTACCAGTTATCATGACATCGCTGCGTTGAGGGAATTGCTGAAACTCCGGCCTTTGCCTGAGTTTGAAGCCTGGTTGGAGGAGCAGGGTATTATGAAGGATGGAAAACTGACTTCCGGTGCCGGAGATGCGACTATTTTTACAAGGTAGGCGGGTGAGAAGATGACCCTTGAGGAGACTATTAGACAGATTGTGGAACAGGTGCTCAGTCAAAACATGGAAAGCATCGTAGGTCAAAAAGAGGCTGCGGAAACGGTTTTATCAAAGGTAGAAGGCGACTGTTGCGCTGTGGAGAGTCAAGACGGCTCCCTTGAAGATATTACTTCAGTCAGGATGCAGGAGTATTTCAAAGTACCTAACCCGGTTGACAGGGAGTTTTATCAGGACATGAAAAACACAACCCCCGCTCAAATCGGAGTTTGGCGGGCCGGCGGCAGGCCGTTGACAGATACCCTGGTAAGGTTCAGGGCCGCTCACGCAACGGCCCAGGATGCAGTTCTGAATGATGTTTCCGAAGCATTTATCCGGGAATTTAACTTGACGGAACTGCAAAGTGCCTGCAGGGATAAAGACGAGTTTTTGACCCGTCCGGATTTAGGTAGGAAACTCTGCCCCAAGAGCATGGAGATACTGCAGCAGATGGGTAAAACCGGTGCCCAAGTGCAGATTATTGTAGCTGACGGATTGTCCAGTACGGCGGTGGAAACTAATATGCCGGATCTCTTACCTGCATTCCTGCAAGGTTTGGAGCAGGCAAAAATTAGTACCGGAACTCCCCTGTTCGTGAAATACGGCAGGGTGGCTGTCATGGATGCCATAGGGGAGGCGTTGAGACCGGAGGTAGCTATTATTATGCTCGGAGAAAGGCCGGGTCTGGCCAACGCGGAAAGTCTCAGTGCTTATCTTGCTTATAATCCCAGACTGGGAATGGTAGAAAGCGAAAGGACCGTTGTCAGTAATATTCATAAGGGAGGTACTCCCGCTGCTGAAGCCGGTGCTCATCTGGTGGATATTGTGAAGCAGATCCTGGAACAAAAATGCAGTGGCATAAAACTGACTCAGCGGTAAAAACGGCCCTGGCTCAAAGGTGGTGAGTTCTATTTCGGGGCATCAAACTATTATCAGTGTAGGATTAGACATTGGTACGACTACCACCCAACTGGTCATCAGCCGTTTAACGATTAAGAATGTTGCTCCAGGCTCGGCAGTGCCCCGCATGGAGATAATTGATAAAGAAATACTGTATCGAAGTGATATTCATTTTACTCCCCTTAAGGATCATGATTTAATCGATGCCGTGGCGGTGGCCCGGATCGTAGCAACGGAATACCGGGCAGCCGGTTTGACAGCAGATGAGGTTGATACGGGAGCGGTAATCATTACCGGGGAGATGGCCAAAAAAGACAATGCCCGGAATATCATCCTGTCCATGGCGGGCTTAGCCGGTGACTTTGTGGTGGCCACTGCCGGGGTAAACCTGGAAGCTATTTTGGCAGGTAAGGGATCCGGTGCAGCAAGGTATTCCAAGGAAAAGCACCGGGTTACCCTTAACATCGATATCGGAGGTGGAACCTCCAATATTGGCGTTTTCAGGGAAGGTAGGGCCATTGATACTGCTTGTCTGAATGTGGGCGGTCGTTTAATTGAGCTGGAGCGGGGAGGAGACAAAATTGTTTTTATTGCCGAACCGGCTCAGGAGGTTTTGAACCAAGCGGGTCTCCCCTTGGCCGCAGGCGATCGGGTCAGCCTGACCGATTTGAAAACTGTAGCCCAGTTGATGGCTGAATGTATAGTGGAGTTGATCAGCACCGGCAATCTCTCCGGTTTAACCAGGGAATTGCTGATGACGCCACCACTTAAGCTGGACTATCCGGTGGAAAAAGTGATGATTTCCGGGGGAGTGGCAGATTACGTTTACAGCGATTTTAACCCCATGAGCGTGGCTGAGGTTTCCGGCTACGGAGATACCGGCCCCCTACTGGGATGGGCAGTCCGGAAGCAAATGAAGGCTAAAGGCGTTGAACTGCTCAAACCTGGGGAAACCATCAGGGCAACAGTGATTGGAGCCGGTACTCATTCCGTAACCTTGAGTGGAAGCACCATTTCCGTTAAAGAAGAAAATCTGCCGATGCGTAATGTACCGGTAATCTCCCCCTTTCCCGGCGGAGTTCCCGGTGATGTGGAGGAAATCAAGACCTTGATTGAGCGGGCTATTGAACAGGTAACAGCCGACGGGTCTGTAGATCAGGTAGCCTTGGCCATGGAGGGGCCTCAGGAACCTACTTTTGAAGCAATCAGGACCTTGGCAAAAGGTATTGTTCGTGGCAGCAAGAGTTATCTGGAGGAGGACAAACCTCTGGTAGTAGTGTTGAGGAAAGATTGTGCCAAAGTGTTGGGACAATCCCTGCAGGTTGAAATTGGCAAAGAAGCGCAGGTAGTATGCATTGACCAGGTACGGGTAGATGAAGGCGATTATATTGATATCGGGAAGCCAATGTTTGGGGGAAGAGTGGTTCCTGTAGTAGTAAAAACCTTGGTGTTCAACAGTTCCGGTATCGGGAGCAAGTGAGGATAAAGGTAGGTGACAGAACCCATGGCCGTGATGGATCCAATAAGAGCGAAGATTCTGGCGGTTAGACTGATCCCTAACGTTGCCCAAGACCTGTCCGGGCAACTGAAGCTGCGGTCGGATCAGAAAAGTATCGGCATGTTTACCTGCACTATTGATGATGTAGGTTATACAGCTGTGGATGAAGCAACTAAACATGCCGATGTGGAGGTAGTCTATGCCCGGTCATTTTATGCCGGGGAGGCTCATGCTTCCGGTCCCTTGTCCGGGGAATTTATCGGCATTATAGCCGGACCTGATCCGGCGGAAGTGAAAGCAGGTTTAGCCGCCGCCGAATACCTCATTAAAGAAGATGCTTGTTTCTATGCGGCTGACCCTGAAGGAAAGATTGCTTTTTATGCTTATACTATTTCCCGTTCGGGAACTTACTTATCTAAAGTATGTGGCATAGAACCGGGGGAACCCATTGCCTACTTGATTGCTCCACCGTTAGAGTCCGTCTATGGAGTGGATGCAGCTTTAAAAGCGGCTAAAGTCGACATGAAGGTCTGGTACGGACCGCCATCGGAAACCAACTTCGGGGGCGCCTTGTTGACAGGAACTCAAAGTGCTTGCAAAGCTGCCTGTGAAGCTTTTCTGGAAGCCGTAATCGATGTGGCGAAAAGTCCTGTAGAATACACAGGATGAGGAAAGAGGGCGAGGAAGATGCGTGCGATAACAGAGATGGAACTCCGGGAAATGTACAAAAAGTCCGAGTTTACGTCTTTCACCCTGCCTGAAGGCTGCCGGTTGACTCCTGCTGCGGCTCAGTTTTTAAGTGAACGGCGGATTAAAGTGGTGAACGGACCCGAGCCGGTGAGGAAAACCTTTCCCGGAGAAAAGACAGCGGTTGTAAAAGAGAACAACTCCTCGGAACGATCTAATAGCAGTAAGCCTGAGCATATGACTCATATCAGGGGAAATAACCTGGTTTTGAAAAACCATCCCAGAATCAGATTAAGGGGCAAGCTCGATTCTTTCGAAGCGCTATTGATCACAAGCATTATCCAGGTGGAGGCAAGCGGGTATCTGGGACTGGGCAGGGATTTAAGAGAACTTTTAGACTATGTACGGCGAATATTGGCGGCTGAAGTGAAGGGAGAGACATTGCCGGCTATTGAGTTTAACGGTTGGTCCCAGGAGGAAATCCGGCAGCGGTCTCATAATCCGCAAAAATACTTTGGAGTAAGTCACCTTTTTCCTGATCCGGAGCAGGGCGCTGTGGTAGCGCAGATGAATTATCTCCGGACCCAGGTGCGGGAAGTGGAATTGGCAGCCATTGACGCTTTTTGTAAATCTTCCGGAGATGTGGAAAGGGAAGATATTATCCAGGCACTCAACAGGTTAAGCAGCCTGCTGTATGTCCTGACGATACAGTTGATTTCCGGCCATTACCGGGTCGGTTGTTAGATGGGAGAATTGTAAAAATGGAGTTTTTACAAGATGCTAACCGGCTGATCAAGAAATTTGAAGCTGCCATTGCCAATCCTGTGCCGGTAAAGGGAGGAACAAACCTCTTTGCCGGAGTGGATCTGGGCACTGCTTACATTGTTCTCGCGGTGGTGGATCAGGACGGGGAACCGGTTGCCGGAGCCATGCGTTATGCCGAAGTAGTCAAGGACGGACTGCTGGTGGATTATGTGGGTGCTCTGGATATAGTCCGGGAACTGAAGAGGGAAATCGAAGCAAAATTGGGGACGGAGTTGAGCACTGCCGGCACTGCTTATCCACCGGGAACGGCAGAGGCTGACCGGCGTTCCATTCGCTATGTGGCTGAAGGGGCCGGATTCAAGGTTGCTACCGTTGTGGACGAACCTACAGTAGCCGGCCGTGTGTTGGGAATCAGGAATGGGGCGGTGGTGGATATCGGTGGAGGTACAACGGGAATTGCCGTAATCCAGGATGGAGAAGTGATCTATGTAGCCGATGAACCTACCGGCGGGACTCATTTTACTTTAGTAATCGCAGGCGCTTATCATATCTCTTATGCCGACGCCGAGCAGTTGAAAACTGATCCCCAAAAACAGCAGTCACTTTTTCCGGTGGTAAAACCGGTCATGGAAAAAGTAGCTTCCATTATCAGGCGACATATTGAGCAGTTTCAGGTGGATAATCTTTACTTGACAGGAGGGGCCAGCTGTTTTTCAGGGATTGAAAAGGTGGTGGAGGCTTATGTCGGCATACCTACCTGGAAACCGGACAACCCTTTCTTGGTAACCCCGGTGGGCATTGCCCTCAGTGCACAGAGGAACTGGGAGGTCTAAAAGGTGGCAGTCAGGACTCAGTTCATTAAATCTCCCTCAGCGGGTACCATGGCCATTTTGAACCGGAGAAGAACCGGTCATAGCGCCGGCATTCCTGCTAACCCAGGCGCGGTAGGTTTGGTCCAAGGTGCCTTAGCAGATATGATTATGGCTGCTGATGTGGCTGAAAAGGCTGCCCAAGTAGAGGTAGAGGAAATCCGCGGCATTTGCCCCCAACATATAACCCTGATTGGGATTTTTGGGGAAATTGCCGATGTAGATACTGCTTTAAAGGCTGTAAGGGAGTTTTTCTCACTTGAAAAAGGGGGAGAAAACAATGCTCATCGGAAGAGTTAAGGGGCCTATTTGGTCAACCCGGAAAGACGAATCCTTGGTCGGTGCTAAGTTAATGGTAGTTCAGCTCCTGGACACTCCGGAAAAGGGAAAAGGGCAAATTATTGTAGCAGTTGACATGATTGGAGCCGGCGTTGGGGAAAGGGTATTAATCACCCGGGGTAGCTCTGCCAGGCGGATGGCAGGTTATGAAAATGCCCCTATTGACGCTGTTATTGTTGGCATCATCGATGAAAATCAACCGGAGTTCTGATTGAGGTGTCTGTATGGAGGAGAAGATTGTTCAATTAATCAAAGCAGCAGGAGTTGTAGGAGCCGGAGGTGCCGGTTTTCCCACTCATGTTAAAGTAAATGCTACTGCCCGTCATGTGATCGTGAATGGGGCGGAATGCGAACCTCTGCTTAGGGTTGATCAGCAACTGATGGCTCAGAATGCTGATTTAGTAGTCAAAGGATTAGAAGCAGTCATGGAAGCCACCGGTGCTTCCCGGGGAACCGTAGCTCTGAAAAGGAAATACCATGACGCCATGGAAAACTTGACCCGGGCGGTGGCCGGAAAACCGGTCGAACTGTTTATCCTTGGTGATTTTTATCCGGCCGGCGATGAGCATGTGACCGTATATGAGGTAACGGGAAAAATTGTCCCGGAAGGGGAGATCCCCTTGAAAGTGGGCTGTGTGGTCTGCAATGTGGAAACCTTGCTCAACGTAGCTTATGCGCTGGAAGGACAACCGGTCACGGATACTTACTTGACGGTAACCGGGGAAATACCTAACCCGATGACTATTAAAATTCCTATAGGGACCGCCATCAGGGAGGTATTGGCCCTGGCAGGCCAGGACAAGATGGAGGGACTGGTGGTAGTAGAAGGGGGCCCCATGATGGGAAATGTGGTTGGGGATTTGCACCTGCCGGTTACCAAAACCACCAAGGCCTTAATCATCCTCCCGGAAGATCATCCGCTGGTCAGAAAGAGAAATATGAGGCTGGAATATATTTTAAAACAAGCTCAGGTTGCCTGCATCCAATGTGTTCGCTGTACCGATTTGTGTCCCCGTCATATGCTGGGGCACCGGTTAAGCCCTCATAAGATCATGCGGGGTGTTAAATACCTCCAGGCCGGTGAGGAAGTACTGAATATGGCTTTAAGTTGTACTGAATGCGGTGCCTGTGAATATGCCTGTGAGGTTATGGAGTTGTCTCCCCGCCGGGTAAACGCCATGTTGAAGCGAGAATTAGGCAAAAAAGGTATTAAACTTATCCCTTCCGGTGAAACAGAGACTGTCACGCCCGGCCGGGAGTTCATGAAAATTCCCTCCCAACGGTTAATAAGCAGGTTAGGTCTGGTTCCTTACAATGTGCCGGCCCCTCTGACAGAGGTTGATTACCGGCCCGAAAGGGTAACTATACCCCTGAAGCAGCACATTGGAGCCCCTGCCCGTCCGGTGGTGGCGCCTGGTGAAGGAGTGGCAAGAGGCCAAGTCATCGGGGAAATTCCGGAGGGTGCCATAGGAGCTTTGGTGCATGCCAGTATCTCCGGGGTGGTACGGGAAGTATCCAACCACGTTGTGATTGAAGGTGAAGGTGCCGGAGGTGTATCTAAGTGATTCGGGCCATAGGTTTAGTGGAGTTTAACAGTATTGCCAAAGGAATTGAAGGCGCTGACGCCATGCTGAAAACCGGTCAGGTGGAAATCATCATCAGCCGCCCCATCTGCCCGGTGAAATATATTACCCTGGTTTGGGGGGATGTAGCTGCCGTGGAGAGTGCGGTGCAGGCGGGCATTGCCAAGGGGGATATTTATGTAGTGGACCATTTCGTTCTTGCCAATGTTCACCCGGCGGTAATTCCCGCTTGTGCAGGCGGCACATCGATAGCTGAACTTCAGGCATTAGGGATTATTGAGACTTTTTCAGTAGCGGCCATGATTGTAGCTGCCGATGCTGCCGTAAAAGCCGGTGAAGTGGATTTGATTGAAATTCGTCTCGGCATGGGGCTGGGTGGTAAGAGTTTTACTACTCTGACCGGTGATGTGGCAGCGGTGAAGAGTGCTGTGGAAGCCGGTGCGGCCACGGCGGCAGTCAAGGGTCTACTGGTCCAGCAGGTGGTAATTCCTTCCCCTCATGGGAGTTTGGTGCCCAGCATTCTTTAGGAGAGGAGCTCTGTTGCCAAAGGGGGTGAAAAGGTGAAAAGGCTGATTGCAGTTAATGACATTAAAGCATTGGCAGGTACCGGCAAAAAAGCTCTCTATGTGGAGCCGGGAACTATTATCACTCCGGCGGCAAGGGATGCGGCTAATGAAATGGGTATTTCCATTAACTTTGGCCGGGAACCGGAAGAGGAAGTCTCCCGGGAAAGGCCACGGGACATCCTACCGGAGCCAAGTCTACAAAATTTTAATCCTGAACTGATTGCCAAGATTGTCAGGGAGGTGATTGCCAGGCTCCCCCAACATCAACCTGGTGAAATAATCAAAGAGGTGGATTCCTCCGGATTTAGCTTGGTACGGGGGAGTTCGCTGAAGGGTGAAAAAACCAAGGAAATACTTATTGTTCAGGAAGGTCTCAATATGTGTGCCGGGTTGATGTCTCTGGACAGGACATCTTGCCGGCGAAGCCTCCCTCGTGAGGAAATTGGCTATATTGTGGAAGGCACTTTGGAAATTACCGTCAACGGCAAGATCTACCGGGGCAAAGGAGGAGATGTGTTTTATATTCCTGCGGGCAGCAACATTACCTTTAGTTCACCCGATCAGGTGAGAGTGTTCTTTGTTACCCATCCGGCTAACCGGTCGCAATTGTCCTGTTAAGAGGATAATTAACCGATAAGAAAACAATTCTTTTGAGGAGGGTCTATTAATATGACAAGCGCATTAGGCATGATTGAAACCAAAGGTCTGGTTGGTTCCATTGAGGCAGCGGATGCCATGGTTAAAGCTGCCAACGTCTATTTGATAGGTAAGGTTCATGTAGGCGGTGGACTGGTCACCGTAATGGTTCGCGGGGATGTTGGTGCCGTGAAAGCTGCTACCGATGCCGGAGCGGCTGCCGCTCAAAGAGTGGGCGAACTGGTTTCTGTTCACGTTATTCCCAGGCCCCACAGTGATGTAGAAATGATTCTTCCTGATGATTACAAAAAGTATGCCAAAAAAGAATAAAAGGCCTTGTTAAGAAGGGGTTGAGCAGATGAAGCAGGAAGCCCTGGGGATGATTGAAACCCGCGGTTTGGTTGCCTCGATTGAGGCGGCCGATGCCGGAGTAAAAGCAGCCAATGTGAGACTTCTGGGCTATGAAAAAGTCAGAGGCGGTTTGGTAATGGTTGCTTTTACCGGAGAAGTGGCAGCGGTACAAGCCAGTGTAGATGCCGGATGTGCGGCAGCGGCAAAAGTAGGCACTGTGATTAGTCGCCATGTGATCCCTAGGCCCGAAGCTGACCTTAGAATGTTGTTCAAAGGGAAGCGCTCCGGGCCGGATCATGATCCCCCCGGGTCAGATCCTTCAGGTACAAGCCCGGAAGAATATCCGGATTTAACAGGTGAGAAGGGTCAGGACTTAGGTCCTGACCCGGAAGGCTCCCCATCTGAGGCCTTGGATTTGGAATCCATGACTGTTGGGGAATTGAGGAAGTTAGCCCGTATGACACCGGGGATAATGATTAAGGGCAGGGAGATTTCACGGGCCAACAAAGAACAATTGATTCAGGAAATTATCCGGGCGAAAGCCGGGTCCAATACAGACAATACTCCTAATCAGTCTTAAAGAAAGGAGTGTGAACAGTGCCACTTGATTATGATCTTAGCTCCATTCAGGAAGCCAGGGATCTGGCCCGCAAAGCTAAAGAAGCCCAACGGATCTTTAGTAACTATTCACAGGCAGAAATAGATCGGATAGTGGCAGCCATGTGTGAAGCGGCTAAATCAAATGCCGAGTGGCTGGCGCGGATGGCGGTGGATGAAACCAAGTTTGGTATCTTTGAGGATAAGGTTAAGAAAAATCTGTTTGCCTCCCAAGGTGTATATGACTATATCAAAGACATGAAGACCATCGGTATCCTCCATGAGGATCCGGTGAATAAGGTCATCGAAGTAGGTTCCCCCATGGGAGTGGTGATGGGGATTATTCCTTCTACCAACCCCACTTCTACTACTATTTTTAAAGCTCTGATCTCTTTAAAAGCCGGCAATGCCATTGTTTTTTCACCGCACCCCAATGCTTTTCGTTGTACTAACGCTGCGGCTCAGGTTCTCCACGAGGCGGCAGTTAAGGCCGGTGCTCCGGAAGGAATTATCAGTTGCCTTTCCAAGGTAACCACGGTGGCTACCAATGAACTAATGAAGCACGATGATGTATCGGTTATTCTTGCTACCGGAGGGCCGGGAATGGTCAAAGCCGCCTATAGCTCCGGTAAGCCGGCTTACGGTGTGGGGGCCGGTAATTGTCCCGTCTTTATTGAACGTAGTGCCAATGTGAAACAGGCGGTATGCGATATTATTACCGGTAAAACTTTTGATAACGGAGTAATCTGTTCCTCGGAAAACTCTATAATAGTGGACGAGCCCATTAAAGAGCAGGTAGAGGC
>JAAYOX010000003.1 GCA_012520135.1 Clostridia bacterium | reverse complement strand
TTTAAGTTGATTATCGGCTCTGATTCCCAGGTAAGGGAAGAAACCTGCTTTGTGACCGCCGTAGTAATTCATCATGTAGGTAAAGGCGCACGATACTATTATTCCAAAAGCTATCATCGCCGGATTACCAGTCTCCGGCAGCGGATATTCTATGAAACAGCCTTAAGTCTCAACGTGGCCGGTCAATTGGCCGAACGTCTTTCCGACGACGGGCTGGAAGATTTAGATGTGGAAATCCACTTGGATGTGGGTACGAACGGAGAAACAAAAGAATTAATCAGGGAAATCGTTGGCATGGTAACAGGCAACGGTTTTGAGGCGGTAATCAAGCCGGATTCTTCCGGTGCCTCAAAGGTGGCAGACAAGTATACCAAGTAAGTATAACTCCCCCGGGCTTGTGGCAATACTGGTAATAAAAGATTTTACCAGGGGGAGAGAAAATGTCACGGCAACAGCGAACTGTCAAAAATATTAATGAGAGGCTGGAAATGTATAACCTGTTTTTAAAAGTCGCCCACAAAATTCGAGAGGAAAAACGAAACAAATAAGAAAAAGGCCTTGCGGCCTTTTTTATTTGGCAAATACGTGATTGCCTATTCGTTTGATAATGGGTCTGGACCAGATCCAGGAACTTGTGGCTTTAGCGGGATTCCAGTAATAAAGAGCACCTCCGGACGGATCTCTTCCGGCTAAGGCCTCTTCTACTGCTCTCCAGGCGGTCGCGTTAGGTTCCAGGTAAAACTGGCCGTCTTGGACAGCGGTAAATGCTAAAGGCTGAAAGATAACATCGCGAATGGTGTTAGGAAAATCAGGACTATTGACCCGGTTCAGGATTACTGCAGCAACCGCCACTTGTCCCTCAAAACTTTCTCCTCTTGCCTCACTGTATACTGCTTGGGCCAGGTAACGCTTATCCTGGTCGCTGACAGAATACCTGGCTCTGCCGGATACATAACTACGAGATGCAGTATTTGAGGTAGGGATTGTTAAAACCTGTCCTGGGTAAATCATGGTGCTTTTTAAGCCATTATAATTAATTATGTCTTGTTGATTGACCTGGAAACGCTTGCTAATGAAATAGATACTATCCCCCGGGCGTACAGTGTACCTGGTAGTAGCTGCTTCGGCGGCAGCGGGGACCAAAACCACCAAGAACATTGCTAATGCGCTAAGAAGCAGTATCCTTTTAAGAATTAACAGATCGAATCTCCTCCTTCCTCCTCTTACATATTACTAGCCCATTATCACCAACCATTATAAATGAGCATGGCAAAGATTGCATTGAGGTATCACTGGAAAGTGAGGAAGGAATTGGACAGGCCTAAAAAGCCAGAAAAGAATTCAATAAATCCCAATTTCGATTTGGATGATAGCCTAAAATCTCCTTTCCTTCATAAATACGAGAACGGGGCCGTCCTTCTACGAGACACATTGCCTCCAAACAGTCTCCCATAATAGTTTGAGCGATTAATTCCCCGTGTCTGTTGACTGTGGGGCGAGATTGTAGTTCTTGATGGGTAATACCGGCTGCCACCCCGATCTTAAGCCCTGCTTGACAGGCCAAGGCCAAAGAGACCGGAGGAATAGCGATTTCTTTTAAAGGCACTGCCTCCAAGAAGCGGCGGGATACAGCATGGGGGCCGTGGGAAGGAGAAGCAATTCCCAGCTTGTGAAATAGACCCAGTTTACGGTTTAGTTTGGCTCTGAAAAAACTGGTTATTTGGGATAGGGGGTGGCGGTAAGGAATATAAGGATAACAATTAACTAAAGCCATATCCCAACCTTCTTCGATTTTGGCTATTAATTTAAGCATTGCCTGATTGAACATACCGGTCATGTCCCCGTCCACAAATACTACTCCCGCTGCCTTATAATCCAGGGCTATCTTTGCTCCTACAGCCCGGGGTACGTCTACGCCTAACTCTTTGGGGAAAATATGAAGATCTAATCGTTTGTCGGAAAACTCCCTTACTTCCGCTATGGTTTTATCTTTACAACCGTTGGCAACGATAATAATCCTCTCAACGGGCAACACAGATAAATTGCTTAATAATTGGCCGATGCGGCCTTCTTCATTATGGGCCGGAATAACAATTGACCACATCCTCTACCTCCCGGTTTGGTAAGTTTTTTTGGTAATGAGGACTATTTCTTAACAATAGCATATGGAATTAGGAAGTTAAAGGACCCTACCTCACCTTTAGTAATTTTGCCTCATAACATATACAAACGAAGTTGAGGGGGGAAATCGGTTGTCGCAGTTTAAGCCAGGTGATGTCGTGGTACGGAAATCCTATGGTGGTGATATTTTTTTCAAAATAAAAGAACTTAAAGATACCCCTGGTCAAAAAGAGGCCGTCTTAACCGGAATGGATGTACGCTTGGTGGTAGACGCTCCTATTTCTGACCTGGAAAAGAAGGATGCTCCTTCCATCTTGTTATATCGCCACCAGTGTATTCAAAACCAGGCCAAATCTTTAAAAAATATATTTGCCCGCCGGGAATTAGACAGAAAGAGCAGGGACTTGTTTCGTAACGGGGAAGAATTAGATGTGGATTTTTTTGAAGTCCCCGGAAAAGTGCTTCATTTGGATGGGGATGAAGAATACTTGGAAAAATGCCTCAGCACTTATAAACAGCTGGGTGTTCCTGCTTTTGGCTTTGCCATTCCTGAAAAGGAACAACCTGAGCGGGTAGTTGATCTGGTTAGGGAGTATAATCCTGATATTTTGGTCTTAACCGGTCACGATGCTTTTAAAAAAGGCACAAGGGATTTCAGCAGTTTGGAGAATTATAAGCACTCCAGTTATTTTATTGATGCGGTAAAAAGGGTTAGGCAGCTTGTTCCCGGTCGTGACGATTTAGTTATCTTTGCAGGGGCCTGTCAATCTCACTACGAAGGCATTTTATGTGCAGGTGCCAATTTTGCCAGTTCGCCTCAAAGGGTTTTAATCCATGCCTACGATCCTGTCTTTATCGTGGAACGTTTAGCTTATACTTCTATTAATGAAAGTGTCTCTGTCAGAGATATAATCGCTACCACTATAACCGGTATTGACGGTGTAGGAGGTATTGAAACCCGGGGACGCTATCGCATAGGCTATCCCAGGTCGCCCTATTAGTAGCAAGCGGAGCTGACTATTTTAAAGTTGGCTCAGACTATCAGCAATAAGCTGTCCTAAAAATTACTAAGCCTGTTTTCATCCTCCTGTTGCGCCGCACAAGTGCCATGGAGGTCCAATCGGTGTTAATCGGAGGGCTGAATTGGAGCCAAAATCAAAAGAGCGAAGGAGCCTGAGGAACAATGCCGGCGGCATGAGCGCCCGTTGGGCGCGATTTCGGATGCATCCGAGACGACTGAGCTCATCCCCAAATATGGCTTCTCTGAAGCCCGCGATTAACACCGATTAGGAAAATGCAGGCTTGTCAACCAGTAGAGCTGATTTTTTTAAAAAATTGGCTCTTTTTTTGTTTTATTGTGACAAAGGTCACTGAATGAGCAATAAGGTACAGGTTACAATTACCACAGAACGAAGAAAGTTGTCCCGGTCAGGGGAAAACAAGGAGGAGGAACAAACGTGGAACAAAAAATGTTTTGTTTTCAGTGTGAACAAACAGCAGGGGGAACAGGTTGCGTTAAAGCGGGAGTTTGCGGAAAATCGCCGGAAGTAGCAGCATTGCAGGATTTACTTATCTACCAGTTGAAGGGGATTGGGTATTACGGGAATGCATTGCTGGAGAAAGGTGAAAAGTTGGATGATAAGGTTCACGCTTTTGTTATGGACGCAGCTTTTGCCACGCTGACCAATGTGAACTTTAGTTCCGACCGGATCGTTGCTTTGCTGAAGGAAAGTGCAGGAGTTAAGCAAGCCCTTCGGGAACGCGTCGGAGGGGGATGCTGTTGTAGTGTTCCCGCAGCGGCAGCTTACGAAGTGGCGGACAACTTGGAAGGACTGTTAAACGATGCAGCTAAAGTAGGCGTTATGGCTGATGCAAGCGTAGATCCGGACATTCGTTCCCTGAGAGAGACTATCACTTACGGTCTAAAGGGAATTGCCGCTTATGCCCACCACGCCTGGGTACTGGGCTACAGTGATGATACCGTAAGCAACTTTTTCTATAAAGCATTCAGTGCATTAATCGATGATAAGCTTGGCATCAATGAATTGTTGGGCCTGGCCTTGGAATTAGGTAAAGTAAACTTGACTTGTATGGAAATGCTCGACAAGGCCAACACCGGAACTTATGGTTCCCCGGTACCGACTCAGGTATTGGTTACCAAGAAAAAAGGACCCTTCATCATTGTATCCGGTCACGACCTGAAAGATCTGAAGGACCTCCTGGAGCAAACTGAAGGTAAAGGTATCAATATCTATACCCACGGGGAAATGTTGCCTGCTCATGGCTATCCCGAGCTTAAGAAATATCCCCACTTGGTCGGTAATTATGGCAGTGCCTGGCAGAACCAGCAAAAAGAATTTGACGGCATCCCCGGTGCCATTCTGATGACCACTAACTGTATTCAAAAACCCCGGGATTCCTATCTGGATCGTATTTTCACCACCAGCATTGTGGGTTGGCCCGGAGCAAATCACATTGAAACTAAAGAGGGCCGCAAGGACTTTACCCCGATTATTGAAAAGGCCCTGGAGCTTGGCGGTTGGGATGAGGACGAGGAGGAAAAGACCATTACCGTTGGTTTTGGCCACAATGCTACTCTAAGCCATGCCGAGGCCATTATTGACGCAGTAAAGCAAGGTCAGATCAAGCATTTCTTCCTGGTAGGCGGTTGCGACGGCCATAAGTCGGCCCGCAGTTACTATACCGAATTTGTGGAAAAAACCCCGGCAGATACAATTATTCTGACCCTGGGCTGCGGCAAATACCGCTTTAACAAGTTGGATCTAGGCAATATCGGTCCCTTCCCCAGACTGTTGGATATGGGCCAGTGCAATGATGCTTTCTCCGCCATTAAAGTGGCTGTAGCTTTAGCAGAAGCATTTGAGTGTGGTGTTAACGACTTACCGTTAACCCTGGTCTTATCCTGGTATGAGCAAAAGGCAGTAGCCATTCTGTTGACGCTGCTGGCATTGGAAGTGAAGAACATTCACATTGGACCCTCACTGCCTGCTTTCATGACGCCCAACGTGCTCAATGTATTGGTAGAAAAGTTCAACCTCAAGCCTGTTAGCACTCCGGAAGCTGATTTAGCGGCTATCTTGGGAGCATAATCCGAAACATTTGAAATAGAGACAAAAAGGGCTAAATGCACCGGTACTGTGCATTTGGCCCTTTTTGTCTTTCGTGACATAAGGAGCACTTCCTGCATTCAAGAAATTTATGGCGGAAAACATAAAAAATGTTACTCTTACTTGACATAAGTAAGGTTCTGTTATAGGTTGTACTAAATAACAAGCTGCCGGAAACTTTAAGGAGGATGCGATGCTTACGATCACAGTAAGAGAACTACTCTTAGCTGATTTTTTTCGACGTTCCGAAGTTTTAGCCGGTGAAGAGGGCTTGGATGCAAAGATAAGTACCATTTATGTTGTGGATTCACCTTTGGTTTATGATAACGTGATCGAGGGTACTTTCGCTTTAACAGCGGGATTCTATCTTTTGGAGAACGAGGAGCTTCAGGTCTCATTAGTGGAGGAACTGGCCAAAAGGAAGGCTGCTGTTTTGGGAGTGGACTTATGGTTGTTAAAGGAACTTCCCGAAGCGATGAAGCAGAAAGCCGACGAATGCGGATTGCCGATTATTTCGGTTCATGACCCTTATTCTGATATTGTGGAATTCATAACCAGTCATATATTTTTTAAGTATTCCCGGGAATTTGTTAATAAAGGGG
This sequence comes from Clostridia bacterium, assembly GCA_012520135.1. GTDB lineage: Bacteria > Bacillota > DULZ01 > DULZ01 > DULZ01 > JAAZDD01. Next base: position 2,751 of record JAAYOX010000003.1, on the reverse strand, counting down.
CAATCTATGTTCGTTTATTGGAGAGTGCCAACCAAAACGGCTTACAAGGAGTAGCCAAAAATTTGTATCAATGGACGGGTTTAGGTACCGCTATTATTCACGGTCAGAAAGCACACCAATTTCCTGAAGGTTTTTTGCCTGACGGTATAATCGAAGCCCAAGAAAAATGGAAAATTGACAGGGTAGATGAAGGGTCTCCCGAATTATACAAAAAGAACATTCGTCAATTCAGTTGGCAAAAGTATCGCTGGTATGGAGTGGAATTGTGGGCTGAAAATAAAAGGGACGGTTATATTTTTTTCTGGAATCATGATGAGCTTGTTGATCAAAATAATTACCAGTTGTTAGATCTGGCCAAAACCATTTGTGAAATTGAATTGCAAAAAATATTAAGGGAAAAAGGTGATTACGAGCGGCAAAAAACCCGTTTTGTGACGGAATTACTGCAGGAGCAAATTGAATACGACAAGGGAGCAGCTATTGCCGGAACACTGGGATTGGAATTGCCCAAGTCTGCCAGGGTTTTTTACATTTACCTTGCCGATGAAACGGAAAAAGGTTTCGGTATGGAGGCAATAGATGCTATTGAATATGCCTTTTTACGTAATTACGGCAAAAAAACGCTTACCGCTTTTTATGACCAAGGTATTTTCCTTTTGGTACCTTCCGATCTGGCGGGAGAGGAAGAGATTGCAACGATGGTTTGGAAGGCTTTAACAAAGGTTATTAGCCAAAAATTTTATATTGGTGTGGGCAGGATCGTGACCTACCCGGATTATGGGGTTAGCTACCGGGATACCAAAAAAGCGATCAAAATAGGCCCCAAAATTAAAAACCGGCGGCAGCAAAACATTTATTTCTTTGATAAATTAGGTATTTACCGCTTTCTTTCCCCTGAAAATATTACCAAAGACGCCGTCGCCTTCTACAATGACTATCTAAAACCTCTGGAAGAGTATGATCGCAAAAATAATAGTGAATTGGTAACTACGTTGGAAGCATTTCTCCAAACGGGTTGTAACTGGAATTTGACCGCCGCAAAATTATATCTTCATCCTAACACCATTAGGTACCGGATCGGGCTCATCGAAAAGATGTCTAAGGTGGATTTTAAAATTGAAGAAGACCGGTTTAATATGTCTTTAGCTCTAAAATTGGCGCCAATTTTGCCTAAAGATGATGGTCCCGCTGTTTAGCTGGTCCAGGCTGTCGGCTAACATCTAATCGGTGTTAATCGAAGGGCTGAATTGGAGCCAAAATCAAAAGAGCGAAGGAGCCTGAGGGATAATGCCGACGGCATGAGCACCCGCAGGGTGCGATTTCGGAGGCATCCGAGGCGATTGAGCTCATCCCCAAACCGGGCTCCTCTGAAGCCCACGATTAACACCGATTAGGAAGATGTAGTATGTCAACAATCAGTTCCTGCTATTTAGCGGGCTTTTTTTGTATCTAATACTTTGGGTTTGTAGTTAACCTCCAAATGGGGGATTAAATCTTTGTGAAGCGACGCCAAAGGTTATTGGTCAGTGCTATTGGAATACTAAAGTGTGCTTTACTTTGCCGGCGGAGCACAGGTCATTCCCTCCAATCCGGGATAACAACATCATGCTCAAAACAAGCTTAGCTATATTGCTACCAACAATGGGCGTGGTGTGGTGACAGTATGGATGGAGAGGTGCTGGACAAATTTATCTGATTAATGCGATAGAGGAGGTAAGGCCATGGGAAGTCGTTTTAAAAACTTTACCAGAGAAAAGGATATCTATTACCTGAAAAAAGCTGTGGAAGTTTCGGAGAAGGCCATCGAAAGCGGTAATAACCCCTTTGGTGCCATTTTAGTGGATCTGGATGGCAATATTTTAATGGAACAAGGTAACGTGGAGGTTACGGAAAAAGAATGTACCGGCCATGCAGAAACAACTTTGGCCAGAAAGGCCTCTGGCAAGTATGACAGGGAAACCCTGTGGAACTGTACTTTGTACACTACCGTGGAACCTTGTGCCATGTGTACAGGAGCTATTTATTGGGCTAATATCGGTCGTATCGTCTATGGAATAGAGGAAACCAAGTTACTGGAAATGACCGGGGATAACCCTAAAAACCCAACTATGTCTCTTTCCTGCAGGAATGTAATCGCCGCAGGACAGAAAGATATTGAGGTTGTCGGGCCTGTAGATGAGGTAAAAGAAGATGTGCTTAAAGTTCACGAAGGCTTCTGGGATTAAAAGCTTATTCCGCCTAAATGCTTAGAAAGGGGATTAATGAAATGCAGGAAAATCATATCATTAATGAGAAGCTTCCGGCAACACAAATGGGTGTCTTAGGTCTGCAGCACGTGCTGGTCATGTATGCGTCTGCGATCCTGGTACCACTGATTTTAGGTGATGCTCTTGGCTTGTCACAAGCTGACATTGCTTTCCTGGTATCTGCTGATATTTTCACCTGCGGTATTGCTACTCTGCTACAAGTAATAGGCGTTAAAGGATTTGCAGGTATCAGGTTACCGGTGATTATGGGTGCTACCTTGATGACATTACCACCAATGATTGCTATTGGACAAAGTGAAGGAATTACTGCTGTTTTTGGTTCCATTATCATTTCCGGTCTCTTTGTATTTCTGGTTTCTTTTCGTGTGCTGCCTAAACTTGTTAAGTTTTTCCCAACCGTTGTTACCGGCTCTTTGGTAACTATTGTGGGTTTATCCTTAACAGCTGTCGGAATTCGTACCATTGCGGGAAATGCAGCTTCACC
>JAAYOX010000361.1 GCA_012520135.1 Clostridia bacterium | reverse complement strand
TGGAGCATTTGTCCCGAGTGTTGCGGTTGAAACCCGGGGAGACTATTACCGTCAGTGACGGTCAGGATAGAGTATATTTTTGTGTGCTCACGCAGATAAATAAATCAAGGGCTGTTGCTGAAATAAAATCCGTCAGCCCTGATTATTCTGAGCCTCCATTGGAGGTGACATTGCTTCAAGGCCTCCCCAAGGGAGACAAGCTGGAACTGATTATTCAAAAGGCTGTGGAACTGGGAATTTCCCGGGTGGTTCCCGTCGCCATGGAACGCTCGGTGGTGCAACTGTCGGGAGACAAAGTGGAGGCCCGAGTCCAACGGTGGCAAAGGATTGCCCAAGAGGCTGCTAAACAGAGCCGCCGGGGACGTATTCCCGTAGTCAGTCCCATTGTAAATTTGACCGAAGCCTTAAGTGAACTGCCGGAGGAAGCTCTAATTCTGATACCTTGGGAAGAGGAAGAATCCCGCGGCTTAAAAGAAGTTCTATCGTCTCCCCAAGCTCAAAAGGCTGCCAGTATTACTTTGATCATCGGCCCGGAAGGGGGCTTACCGGAGAAAGAATTGTTAGTGGCCAAAAACAAAGGTGCCATTCCTTTGTCTTTAGGACCTCGTATTTTACGAACAGAAACTGCTGCCATCGCCACGATCGCTATTGTGATGTACCAGTTAGGGGATTTGGGGGTTACGAGGATTGACGGCTAAACGAGTAGCATTTCAGACTTTGGGATGTAAAGTGAATCAAAATGAAGCCGAGGCCATGGAGAACATTTTTCGCAAGGCCGGCTATGAAACAGTGGATTTCCAGGAGGCTGCCGATGTGTATGTTATTCACACTTGTACGGTAACCCATTTGGGGGATCGCAAGTCCAGGCAGATGATCCGGAGGGCGGTACGCCAAAATCCCGATGCAGTGGTAGTTGTATCCGGTTGTTATGCTCAGGTAGCTTCTCAGGAAGTGATGGACATTCCCGGGGTAGATTTGGTCATCGGTACCCAGGCCCGCTCCCAAATTGTGAATTTAGTGGAAAGAGTCATGGAGGAACGACAACCTCTTAACGTGGTAGAAGATATTTTGAGGACCAAGGATTTTGAAGAATTGCCCCTGGAGGAAACAGGCCGGATCCGGGCCTTTATGAAGATCCAGGAAGGCTGTCAAAATTTCTGTACATATTGCATTATCCCTTTTGCCAGGGGACCTGTTCGGAGTCGTCATCCTGATAAAGTACTGGCGGAAACGGAGCGGTTAGTGGCCAAAGGCTATCAGGAATTAGTGTTGACCGGAATTTGTACCGGAGCATACGGTCAGGATTTAGGCGATGGCATTACTCTAAATCATTTACTGAAAAAGCTGAAGGAAGTTCCCGGTCTGCTGCGCATCAGGATTAGTTCTCTGGATCCCAATGACTTTTCTCCTGAATTAATCGACACATTGACCTCAGATCCGGTTTATTGTCCCCATTTACATATTTCCCTCCAAAGCGGCAACGACAAAGTGTTGAGAGAAATGGGAAGAAGATATACTACTGCTGATTTCGCCCGTTTGCTGGACAGTTTGCGTAAAAGACGGCCCGGAATCGCTATTACTACCGA
>JAAYOX010000360.1 GCA_012520135.1 Clostridia bacterium | reverse complement strand
CTTCATGCTTACCCCTCAACTAAATTAGTTTGGTTTATTGTACTAGTGTATCACAAAATATTAGTTCAATGTACTGCCGTGAAATATGCTGAAATCGCCTGCGGATAACTTGCTGTGTTAAAATTGCACAAAAAAACACCCGCATACCAGATGCTCTTTCTGTTGACAAACTACATCCCTTTAATCGGTGTTAATCGAGGGGCTGAATTGGAGCCTAGTTCAAAAGAGCGAAGTTGCGTGTTGGTAAATAGCGTAAGGCTGTAATGCCTTGCGGAGCGGCGTTGGGACTCAGCCGTCGGCAGCTTGCTGCTGAGAGCCACGTAGGCCCTCCGCCGTAGCGAAGCAAACATTACAGCCATAAGCGATCCGCCTAAAATGATCCTTTGTCAAAAGCCCGAGCATCCGTCAAGTGCGATTTCGGAGGCATCCGAAAGCGACTGAGCTCATCCCCAAACCGGGCTCCTTTGAAGCCCGCGATTAAGTCCGACTAGGAAAATGTAGTTAGTCAACAAGCTGAATAATCTAGATGCTAGACGCTATTGAGAATGACAGGTATTAGAACATAACTCCCCCGATGTAGGTTACTGTTTCGGGTCCGTTATTATATTTTAAGCCGTTTTCCATCATCAGCTTAACTACTTCGATACCGTAAGCTTCTAAAGAAACAATGGCATCTTCAGGTCTCCGGCAAGGCTTATCCGGGTAGGAGCATTTCGGACAAAGCCCGCAACCTCCCGCACCCAGCACCAGTATGTCCTTCTTTCCTTTCAGGGCTTTTTTTAGGCTGACGAGTTTCTCCTGAAAATCAGAAAGGGCCTCCAGCATACCCTTCATGTCGAAATTGTTCCTGATGGGATAAACCTGATAAATCAAAGCAAAATTATCATATCGGTCAAATTCTTGCTTTATTTCTTCCAATTCCGGCAATGCAGGGGGACAAGTCCAGTTCCTGCCATAGTGGCCACAGCGGTTTTTCTCACACATCTTTCTGACCTCAGGATTGAGGTGGATTGTATCTTTTGGCACCAACGAACAATTTTCGAACAGCTTTTTTGCTTCTTGTATAACATCCATACTGGTTCCCCCTTAAAAGATTTTTTTGCTGTCATCTTCCTCTGGCGTAAATGCTTTGATCGAAAAATATTCTTTTTTAATATAGAATTTGCTGACGCTGATGATGGCATTGGTATCTTTTTTTCGCACTTTTTTGGTGATCAAGAATACCGGCTCGCCTTGGTTGCATTGGAGTTTTTCTCCCACTTCTTCCGGTACATCCACCAATTGAACAGACAGCTCTTTTTTGAGAGCAAATAGATTGCGTGTTTCCAGGGCTTTGGGATAGTTGGCAAAGTGCAGTTTTTCTTCGATAACCGGCTCATGGGGCACATAGGGAAAATAGACCATCTCGATAGCAACCGGATTCTTGGCACAGAATGCCATTCTCTCCAACACCACGTTTTTACCGGTTACTCCCCCACCCAAAAGGTCACGGACTTTATCTCCAGTATCCTCTATTTTTACGGATGTCAATTTAATTTTGTCTATTTCACAAGCTAAAGAATCATAATCCTGAAAACGAAATTGATAGAGATCAGTCTCCGGTTCACAGACAAAATGCCCTTTCCCAGGTACGGAATAAATATAGCCTGCATTGGACAACAGAGATAAACTCTTGCGGAGAGTCATGCGACTAACAGAATATTCCTTCATCATCTCTGATTCTGACTTTAACATATCCCCTGGCTGGTAAATCCCTTTCATGATCTTATCTTTCAAATCTTCGACAACAGTCATATAGAGAATGTTAGTCATTGCCTTCACCTCATGCATTCATATCCTTCATCCAATCCTCGCATATTTGGACTCCCTCATATGCGTCATTGGTGAATGCATCTGCCTCCTTAATTGAAAAATACCGGTTATCAAGAGCCGCACCGCCTACAATTATTTTTAAATTGTGGCGCAAGCCTGTTTGCTCAATTGCTTTTATGGTTGTAAAAATATTATTAATGGCCGTAGTCAATACACAACTGATGCCTACAATCTGAGGTTTATGTTCCAGGACAGCTTCAGCAAACCGTTCAGGGCTCACATCCACGCCTAAATCAATTACCTCAAAGCCAATTGCAGCCAGCATATCTGCTATTATGCCCTTACCTATATCATGAATGTCTTCTAAAACGGTGCCAATGACAACCTTTCCCTGAATTTTAGGTTGTTCTTTTTCCATGCTTTTCATCTCTTCCATGGAAAGAATGTCTTTCATCAGCATCCCGGCCACAATTAAATCTCCGATATAAAATTCTCCGGCTTCATATTTCTTCCCAATTTCCGCCAAACCCTCCAACAGCATTTGAAATACTTCCGTCTGGTGGACATTCTGTTCCAAAAGCCTTTTAACTTCTGCTTTAGCACTGTTAACATCCAAAGCACTCATATATTTCACCAGTGCATTCATGGTTCCACCCCACCTCCTGCGGAAATCTATTGTTATACTACCTCAAAATGAAACTTTTGCAAAGGCTGTACCACATAAAATGTAAGGCAATCAGGGATTTAACCTCTTTTTGAGGCTAAATCCCTGATTGCCGTCTTCGGTACTATTACAAAGGCTGAGCTATTTTTTCTCACCTGGATCTGCAACTACTCCACCCATTAGTGCCAATCTTTTCCTCGGGAAATAGCATCAATTAACTCCATTCATTGGCCGCTTCAAACATTGCCACCATGTTTTCGAATTTAGCATTGGCAGGGGCATCGCAGCCAGGGGTAATAAACACTCCCTGGGGTCCAATGTCATCCAGAAGCCTCTTGACATAGTCCTTGACCTGCTCTGGGGTACCGGTGGCTAATAGCTGGGGAGGCACGTCCCCCATGAGAGCAGCATGGTCTCCTAAAACTTTACGGGCATTTCTCAAATCCGTCATGCCGTCGGTGTTAATAATAATGCTCTTGGCTGGGAATTCTTTAAATCTCTCAATATCCCTGTCCCAATTCTGGTCCAAATGGAAAGTGGGAACGATGCCGTTTTCCAGGCAAGCCTTACCCATTTCATACATGGACGGCCAGACCAGTTCATCCCAAATTTTAGGGGCCACCATGGCACT
>JAAYOX010000359.1 GCA_012520135.1 Clostridia bacterium | reverse complement strand
CCAAACCACTTCCGTTAAGTTGCCTTCATCGTCTTCAGCCAGATTGGTAGTAACAACATGGCTGTTGCCGTTAAGCCAATCTAAACTAGTTGCCTGTTCAGCTTCATCGTCACCGGGAGTAGGCGGAATAGGTACTAAATAGGTTGTTAAAGCTAGGCGAGAACCAGGTTTGGGAAAAGTACCATCCCAGGGGTTTTCATCAATTTGATCCCTGATAATAAAATGCTCATTCCCTTCCGCATCGTGATAACCGGGAATATTACGCAAACTGAGACCATATGCCCCTACTTCCCCGGAACCAAGAGGCCACAGAGGGCCGATATTCTCTACCACTGGAGAAGAAATGTCTTTTGTCTGTCCGTCAAGATAAAAGCGACTCCGGATCATCAGATGACTGCCTGTATAATCAGATATACTAACTTGATTTCCTGTCTTGGCATCCCGTACGGTTAAATCCAGCCAGCAAGGGTATTCCACGGAGACACTTTTTTTAGCCCATTTCTCACCGTTTTTATTGATCGTCAATTCAAATTCTTCGTCGCCCGGCATAACCATCATTGAGACAGGAGCCTCCACTTCGACAGTATATTTTTTTTCGGATCCCACCTCGTTTTCTTGTAAAAAGAACAAAGCGGCACCCCGGTTGTTGGTGCTGGTCCATGTACTTTTAGGACCGCTAAGGGAAACTTTGACGCCTCCGACAGGCACTTTTTTTTCATTGTTTTCCTGCCAACCCCGAAATGCACAGATCCTAATTCCGTAACCGGGAGAAGCTTCTTGGCATACTGATCTGGAGATGATAGTTTCCATCGTCTCCGTAATTACCCTTTTTTTGTTAGGAGCATCGGTGGAAACGGTGATCTGAACAAATTTTGCATCCCATAAAGGATCAGTGCCGTCGTCTTCCGTGCAGTCAGCACCTTCCGAAATCCAAGAGATATTTCGCTGTATATCATACTTGACCCCGTTAACAGTCAAAGAATCAGTTTTGGAAAGTTCCCCGTTTGGTTCTCCGCCTTTTATTCCAATATTAGTGAATTCCATTGCTCTTATTTTTTCTATTTCCCCATTAGCCAAGCTGGCTGCCACCGCTTTCCTGTTATTGGTCTCGGCAGTTTCAGATGCATAAACAAATAAAGGGACAAAAGCCAAAGCACCGATGAGCAGGATAGCTATCGCAATTAACACTTCAATAAACGTAAAACCCTTTTGAGTCATCTTAAAACTGCTCACACCAATCGCCCCTTTTTTTTATTACACAATAACCCGCAAAACTTCTTCCAAGGAGGTGATCCCTTTCCTGACTGCCCTTAGCCCTTGTTGCCTCAGGGTAGACATTCCTTCCTCTATTGCCGCTTGTTTAATTTCAGTGGCAGAACGCCTTTCCAGGGTTAGTTTGGCAATCTGTTCGCTGATCATCAGTATTTCAAAAACGCCCATCCTGCCCCGGTACCCGGTATTGCTGCAATGAATACATCCTTGGGGTTTAAACAAGGTAATCATTTCCTCATCCTGGTCAGCGGGAAAATCAGGAGAGCTTTTCAACAGTTCCTGACTGGGAATTTCATAATCTTTTTTACAATTGGGACATAAAGTTCTCACTAATCTTTGGGCTACTACACAAACCAATGAAGAAGCAGTCAGATAGGGCTCTATGCCCATATCGTTAAGACGGGTGATGGCACCGGCCGCATCATTGGTGTGTAAAGTGGATAAGACTAAGTGTCCCGTTAAAGAAGATTCCACTGCTATCCTGGCGGTCTCATGGTCTCTGATTTCTCCCACCATCACAATATCAGGGTCATTACGTAAAATAGATCTTAGACCCGTAGCAAAAGTAACACCTGCCTGGACATTGACCTGGATCTGGTTAACTCCGTCTAAACGGCGTTCAACGGGATCTTCTATAGTTATAATATGCTTATCTGCCTGGTTAAGGGCATTGAGCACGGCATACAGGGTCGTACTTTTACCGCTACCGGTAGGGCCTGTGACCAAAATCATCCCATAGGGCAAGTTGATGACTTCGTTAAAACTCTGAACCCTGTCTTCGGGAAAGCCTAAATCCTCCAGAGACAGGATCTTGGCCTGCCGGTCCAAAATCCGCAAAGTGAGTTTCTCCCCGTAGGCAGTAGGTAAGGAAGCCACCCGGATATCTACCACCCGACCGTCAACCTTTAGAGTGGCTCGCCCATCCTGGGGAACTCGCCTTTCGGCAATATCCATATTGGACATGACCTTAATCCGGGAAACCAAAGAAGGATGAAGGTGCCGGGGAGGATTCATGGTTTCATGCAGGACACCGTCAATCCGAAACCGGACTCTCAGACCCCTTTCCAAAGGTTCAATATGAACATCACTGGCCTTTGCCTGAACTGCCTGCCCAATAATCAAATTGGCTAATCTTACCGCCGGTTTGTCCTCCGCATCTACAGTGATCACAACCTCTTCCTCAGGCTCTTCTTCAGGTATGTCTTCCACATCAAGCTGAGGACGAAGCATTCGTTCTACCTGTATCATCAATTCCGTATCGGTTACAAGTACAGGGCGGATTTCCATACCGGTCAACAGGCGAAGGTCTTCAATAGCAATTATGTTTCGGGGCTGGGCCATGGCCACCAGCAGAGCACCATCTTCAAAACCAATCGGTAAAGCCTGGTAACGCCTGATCACATCGGGTTCCAGCAGCCTACAAGCAGATTCATCAATAGAGTAGTCTTCCAAAGAGATGAAAGGCACTCCTGCCTGGGCAGCGACTGCCCTGGCTACCGCAGCCTCAGTAGCAAATCCCAGTTCTACTAATACTTGGCCAAGAAACAGTTTCCGGTCTTTCCATTCCTCTTGCTTTGTCAAGGATATTTCCAATTGCTCCATGGTAATTTCGCCGGTTTCCACTAAAAACCGGCCTAAATGGTTTCTGGCTAAATCCGGACGCAATTTAATAGACCCCCCACAACCATTTATCTATTTTAGTCGATATAAAAGGATGACATTTCCAAATCAGCCCT
>JAAYOX010000358.1 GCA_012520135.1 Clostridia bacterium | reverse complement strand
GCGCCTGTACTGATGTTGCCTTCTGTGTGTGTAACCACATCGGCCTTTCTCAACTAATATTTCGTGGCTCAATCACTTCAGCTTACGCTTTCGGCCCGCTATTTTGCCGCTCTACGCTTGAAGCTCATAGTTACCTGTAAGCATCCAAGAGCTGGCTACAGGGCTGTTGGTTAGACTTTACCCTGGTGGGACTTCCACCGTCTAGAATTGGCAACCTTGCCCGGCCGCCCTACACAAAATTATTTTACACTCCCTTTAATAGATTACATTGGCTGGTGGAAGTTCTCCATTTTTCGCCATTTTGCTCAGAAACTATCTTTATGTCTTATACATTCATCGCTACCACCGCCAACGCCTCACTAAAATCTACTTTACCCGCATTAATCAACTCAGCATCAAATCGATTCACTTTACTTCCTCTCGGAAGCGATAACCGCCGCTCCTAGTGCGCCAATAATCTGTGGATCAATGTTTTCAGGGAAGCTAGCGAATTTGACCCCTAAGGTTTTTTCCAGCATTTCAACAACACCTTTGTTTTTTGCTACTCCTCCTGTTATTACATACTCTTTTTTTGGCCCTACTCTTTGCACCAAAGTATTTACACGATTGGCGACTGATTTATGAAGCCCCTTTATTATTGACGGAAGAGGAACTTCTTCATTAATAAGGTTAATAACTTCCGACTCTGCAAATACACTGCACATGTTGCTTATAATAGCTGGTTCGCCTTCCTCGAAGTGTATGTCAATCATTTTCTGGATTGTCATGCCCATTGTTCTGGCCATAAAATCCAGAAATCTGCCTGTACCGGCAGCACATTTGTCATTCATAGAATATTCCCTAATTATTCCGGGAGGACTAATGCTTATAGCTTTAGTATCCTGTCCGCCTATATCGATAATTGTTCGCACTCCCGGTAACAGATAATAAGAACCCTTGGCATGACATGATATTTCCGATATATTTTCGTGAGCAAAATCAACCTTTGCCCTACCATAACCTGTTCCTACGATATATTGTATTTCTTTTTCGTCTATTCCAGATCTGTTTAGGGCTTCCTGGAAAACCAGTCGTGCTGTTTTTTTGGGGTTGACTGTACTGTCTCCGATGTAATACGAAGCCATTTTTCCGTCTACAAGAATTACTGCTTTACTTGTTGTGGATCCGATATCAATACCAGCTGTTATTTTTACTTCTTGGGTCATTGCATTTCCCCCTTTGCTTATAACGTTTAAAATTTCATTGTTCAATATTTGCTGCAACTACTTACTATCTTCTATAGAGGAAGGTACCATTTCTCTCTACCTATTTTTACGAGGGATTATTATATCATTTACAAATCTCCTAAAGTCTTCTTTAAAATCTTCTTCACTTTTTGTGCGGGGATCAAATAAATCGAACTCGAATGCTAAAAGGGGAATATCAAGTTCCCTTAGCGCTTCTCTAACCAAGCCAAGCAATCCCCACATATGTTTGCAGCCAGTATTACCAGGAAATATTACGCAATCTGCATTGAACTGGTTGTAAACTGAAATGATGTCATCGATATACATTTCGGCAGAACCTGTAAGCTGGCGTGACATGGGCATTACCCTGGTTAATTTTCTTGCAAAAGTGTACAATATGGTATCGGGACTAGACGTATCGATATAAGCCTCAGCTGTAACATAACCAAATAAATCCATTGGAATTACCATACCCAGTTCTTCCTCCATCCAGTCATAGAATGGAAGATTCCACCATATAGGGTCACCAAACCAGATAGCCCTAACATTTTCCTCTCCAAGCACTGCCTTTTTTCCTGCTAAAGCACGTTCCTTGGCATCTTCTAACAGTTCAGATGCATACCAAGTGCCCATTGGTGTACCAGACAAGGTGTTGAGAAGAACGAAGCCAAAGGTGACAACTTTACTCATCTGGGGACATGGTGTACGTTTTCGCCAATCGCTCCATTCTAACAATAGCTCCACCATTCGATTGTTTTCCTCGCAGATGGCTTTAAGGCGATCCCAGTTGAGTTTTTTCCCTGTTACTTGTTCAAGATATTTAATTTGTTCCCTCAACTGCTTGGCAACATAATGTAGTTCCTTTTCTCCAACAGAGTAAGGCACATCAATAATAAACGGTTCCACTTCCATAATTGACTTAAACCCTTCAGCAGCAACTATCTGACTATCACAGGGAGTGTTTATAAAGACTCCGCCTACGGGTGGAGGCAACAATTTTTTCAACATATAGCCTAAAGCAAGCTTGTCCGCTGAGCATACATCTGCCGAAAGGCCATTTGCTTCAATAAGATCAATGATATCCATGTTGCACTGATTACTGCCGAAAAATCCTTGAGTGGCACCTATCGCTTCGAAACCGAAAGGTGCCACTTCACCCTCACTATCACCTAAGGCAAGTACAAGTTCTGGACTATTTCCGAGATTGGTATAGATAATAGGTATTCCCGAAAGATCTTTTTCCAGCAAACCTTTTATAACAGTTATCCACGAAATGAACGGCCGTGCATCAGGATTATTCTTGTTTTCTTTATAAATTCTACTAATTCCAGCAAATATTTCTGCAAATTCTTTTGGGATTTCATTTACTGGTTCTGCCATTATATTTATCCTCCTTTCTAGCTTTGGATTCAATGCTTTCAATGAAAGCCTGTACCCTGGTTTTCATCTGACCATATCCCTTCATCCTGCATTCCCTATCCAGAAGGAGCGTTGAGATTTCGCTTGTTTTCGCTTTCCGTTTGAGTTGGAAAGAAAAACCGGAATTGAGAATACAATGAACAAGGATCTGGGATATTATTCCCTCAGCCTTAAACTCTCTATAAATCTTTTCCAGATTTTCATATCTCCTGTCGAAGCTGTTCCCCATTCTTGCGCAGGGTATCCTGTAAAAATACCGATTGGCAATACTGTTAAGAGGGTCCTCCTCCTCGGACACAGGTTCTTCATAATAGCGCGCCCCAAAGCAGGTATCCTCATAGACTACAAGGCCACCTTGATCTTCGATTATTTTCACAAATTCGGGTTCATCCATCTCACCACCACTAACTATGAGTCTAGTCCTGTAACGACCAGTTCTTTTCTCTTTTCCAACAGCTTGGAGCAATTTATCAATTAGGTCATTAAAATCTTTTAATGGCATTATTTGGGCTGCTATATTTACAATTGATGCTTCATATCCATTGATGGGGGGATCGGGTTCCTTCCTCAGATCATTAAATTGAGCCAGTTTTCTTCTCGTAGTATTGTGGAACTTAATTGCCTCGGCCAGGCTTTGTGGAGTAATCTTCACAGAAAAGTGGTTCTCAATAGCCTTAATGAGTTTTTTCAGCTCTTCTTTGAACCATTCAATATTATAGTTTGCAGGAGTCCGGGGAACCGAAATTATCGTCTTGAAAGGAATATCTGTTTTCTTTTCCCAGATGTCATATGCTCTCCTGGCCTGATCGCATCCATTCATGGCAACAATACCACTTAAGAAGTCAAATTGTCCTCCAAGGGCAAGATTGAGCATATGGCGAACAAATGTACAGAGTTGAGAGCTTACATAGACATCAGCAAGATCAGTCGAGTCACTTCCAGCTGCCCGTATTCTGTAAGGTGTAATACCGGCAGCTGTAAATATCTCAGGGGGGATGAGGGAGCAATAATAACCCATCACTTTTCCTCCATCTGAGATCCACTGCTCTATAAAAGAGTTAGATGGGTTTTCCAAGACCTGTTGAAAAACATTGATTATATCGTTCTTGTTCATATCTAAACCTCCCT
>JAAYOX010000357.1 GCA_012520135.1 Clostridia bacterium | reverse complement strand
ATACTGTCCTTAAACGAAGTCAGGTCAGCTAAAGGCCATAAGGTAGCGGTAAAAAGAATCAATAAACACGGTTTTCTCAGTAACTTTTATTTTAATCAAGACGATCTAAGCCAAGAGAACCAACCGGACAATTCCAACGTCAATGAAAGTACCGGCAGGTTTGAATTAGCGAGCACTATTACCAACATTCCCGCAAATTTATTGCCGGTAAATTACTTGCCTACAGAAGGAGACACGGTCTATACTTCCAAGGGCCCCATCCAACTGGTAGAAACCATTGCCTCGGGAGGGGAAGGAACTGTTTATACGACTAACACTCCTTACGTAGCCAAAATTTATAAAAAAGAAAAAATTAATCAAGCCAAGTACGAAAAGATAAAACTGATGTTAAGCAAAAAAATTGAATATCCCGGCATTTGCTGGCCCATCGACATTATTTATAACCAGGAGCAGACCTTTGTGGGGTATTTAATGCCGAAGGCCTCCGGGAAAGAACTGCAACGCTGCTTGTTTATTAAACCATTATTATTAAAAACCTTTCCACATTGGAAAAAGCGGGATACCGTAGAATTAGCCATCACCATTTTAGATAAGATCCAGTACCTTCATGAAAGAAATGTAATTTTAGGAGACATCAACCCCATGAACATCTTGATTGTCTCCCCTACGGAAGTATATTTTGTGGATACGGACAGCTACCAGATAGAAGGGTTCCCCTGCCCCGTAGGAACTGTCATTTATACAGCTCCCGAGATCCAGGGTAAAACCTACACTGATTTTCTGAGGAGTTTCGGCAACGAATACTTCGCCATCGCTACCCTGCTCTTTATGATTATGTTACCGGGGAAACCTCCTTACTCCCAACAAGGGGGAGAGAGTTTGTCCGACAATATTATCAATATGGACTTTTCTTATCCTTTAGGTGAACAATCCAACAAAAAAACGCCGGAAGGCCCCTGGCGGTATATCTGGTCTCACATGCCTTACTACATCAAAGAAGCCTTTTACAAAACCTTCCGGAAGGGAGAAGAATACAGTACCGAAGACCGGAGACTGCCGCCCAACGATTGGCGAGACAAATTTGCCCATTACCTGGAGCTATTGGACAGCGGTAAATATGCCCAACAAGACGAACTATCCCTGGAACTGTTTCCTAACCGGTTCAAAAAAATCGGGGGAATGACCTACATACGCTGCAAACTATGCCATAAAGAAATTCTGGAAGGGCAAGACCAAAACGGCATCTGCCGGGACTGCCTAATGAAAGGCGAAGTTTACCGGTGCAGCCGTTGTGACAGGGAAATGATTTTTACCAATTTTGCCAAATATGTCAAACAAAGCAAACGACATGAAGTATGCCCTGACTGCTACAATTACCTGAACGAAACCTATTCCCGGGTACACTGCGTTGATTGCGGCCGGCTCTTTACCATAACCAACGGGGAATACGAGCACTACACTTCCAAAGAACTGGCCCTGCCTAAACGCTGTCAGGACTGCCGTCGCCGGAGACAAAATAACTACAGTTCTGCATTGGAAGCTTATTATAACAGCCCCGCTAAAAGAGGCTTACTGGGCTATATAAGATCAATTTTTGATTAATGAGTTGGAAAGGTGGAAAATCGGCATGGACAGAAATCTATTATTAAGATTGGAAGACTTAGTCAATAATCCCACTGCCCGGGTCCCTGTCTGCCTGTGTTTGGATACCAGCGGTTCCATGGGTGCCGTGGAAGGGGAATGTACCCCCACCGGTGAAACCGTCTATGACGACGGCAAGATGTGGAACTTGGTAACCGGTGGCACCAGCCGGATTGATGAACTGAATGAAGGAATAAAGTTGTTCTATGATGCCATCCGGGAAGACGAAACCGCCCTTTATGCAGCGGAAATCAGCATTGTTACTTTTGACGATGAAGCCCGTTGTATTGCCGACTTTGCCAATATCGACAGGCAAACGGATATTCCTGAATTAGTTGCGGAAGGCATGACGGCCATGGGTGAGGGAGTAAACCTGGCCCTGGACCTACTGGAAAGAAGAAAAGCAGAATACCAGGACAAAGGAGTTGATTACTATCAACCCTGGCTGGTATTGATGACCGACGGGCAACCTAATTCAGGCAAAGAAGAATTGGAAAGGGCCATTGCAAGAACCGTTTCCCTGGTAAACCAGAAAAAGCTGACTGTGTTCCCCATCGGGATTGGCTCCGATGCGGATATGGACACACTGCAGCGATTTTCTCCTGCCAGAACCCCTTTACGGCTGAAAGAGCTGAGATTTAAAGAGCTCTTTACCTGGCTCAGTAAAAGTATCGCCACCACCTCCCGGTCCACCCCGGGAGAAAGAATTCCCCTCGACCTGGAGGGAATTAAAGGCTGGGCTGAATTATAACAAACTAACCTGCAGCACACCTCCCGTTGGTTATCCCGGAGGTGTGCCCCAATGAGGTGACTGAGATGTGGAAAACAGTAAATTATGCAGTACAAGGCAGGGGTCATGAACGGGACAATATCCCCTGCCAGGATAAAACACTGGTTATGGCAAAAAACGGTGTACAGGTAATAGCCCTGGCCGACGGTGCAGGCTCAGCCCGGTACTCTCATTTTGGAGCGGAAGCGGCCCTTAATGCCACCGGTACTTTTATCGCCGACCATTTTGATATCTTAATCAATTCCCCTGACGGAGTAAAAGTCAAGGAAGCCATCATCCAAGAGGCACAAGAAGCTTTGACAGCGGAGGCCCAAAGACTGGATTGCGACTACCGGGATCTGGCTTCCACCTTATTATTAATCGCTGTCAAAGATGAAGTTTTCATGTTGATCCATATTGGTGACGGTGTAATCGGCTACGTTAAAAACCAGGACCTGTTAATCGCCTCCATGCCGGAAAACGGGGAATTTGCCAACAGCACCTATTTCCTGACTTCCCCCGGCGTCGTGGCCAAAACCAAGCTGGCCAAAGGGAAAACAACAGGCATTCAGGGTTTTGTCCTCATGTCTGACGGCACCGCTGAAAGCTTTTATCATAAAAGAAGCCGGACCCTGGCTCCGGCCCTCAAGAAAATGATCCGGTGGACCGCTTTACTGTCCCCTGATTACATGCATTCGTTAATCGCCGACAGCTTTAACCGGATCGTAAAGTTGAACACTCTGGACGACTGCAGCATTGCCATTATTGCTTTATCTTCCGGTAAGGATTATTTTCAATTACCGCCGGAAGAAAAATGCCAGCTGTTGGGTATTAACCCTTCATACCCTTTGAGGGCGCGAAAACAGCTGGAAAGATACGATAACATCCTTGTTCTTTTACAAACACCGAAAACCCTTCCGGCAGTAGCCAAAGCAATCCATTTGAATCGGAAACAAACCAGGAAAAGACTGAAGCGGCTGGTAGAAACGGGATTAGTACAACAAAAAGGCCCCTATTACAGGGGCTTAGACTGTCAACCAAAAACTAACCGGCGTTAATCGAAGGGCTAATACCGGTCCTCATCCACCACCTCAAAATCGATTTGCCGTTCCTCCGTATTGACTTTGGCCACCAGTACCGTCACCGGGTCTCCCAGGCGGTACATTTTTCTGGTGTGCTGGCCCAAGAGGGCCAACTGCTTCTCCTGGAAAACATAATAATCGTCGGCTAAGGAGGAGATATGGGCCAGTCCTTCCACACCGTTTTCCAATTCCACAAACAGCCCGAAGGAAGTAACGCCGCTGATGGTACCGGTAAAGACATCT
>JAAYOX010000356.1 GCA_012520135.1 Clostridia bacterium | reverse complement strand
TAGGGGCTTTAGCTATGAAATCCCCGTTCTCTACAAATCCCGGTATCCCAACCCCTATACCTGCAATCCGGCCCGTTTCCGGTCCGCTTTGCTCCAGCAGTTTCTTACTCAGAGGAACAAGTTGGCGAAGGACCGCTTCCCTACCCCCCGACACCAGGGTAGGCTCCTCAGCCCGGGCCAGAATTCTGCCTCCGTCATCCACGATACCGGCCTTGATTGTCGTCCCTCCCACATCAAAACAGAGGTAGCTCATCGACCGGTTACCTCCTTCACATCACCTTATCGGTATCAGCTTAATTGTAGGATAATAAGTTAACTTTGAAAACACTTTAGCAACATAAAAACACCTTAGGAACATTATCCTAAGGTGCCTTTAGGCGCAGCTACTATTCTACCACCGCTACCGCCTCAATTTCTATTTTAGCCCCTTTCGGCAGGTTGGCAGCCTGAAAGGCAGACCTGGCCGGCGGCACTTCTCCAAAGAAAGTAGCGTACACTTCATTCATGGCCGCAAACTCGTTAATATCAGCCAAAAAAACAGTGGTCTTAACCACCTTGTCCATACCGCTTCCGGCAGCTTCCAGCACATTGGCTAAGTTAGTCAATGCCATCTTTGTTTGGGCTTTAATGTCGCCCTCAATCTGCCCCGTCTCCGGGTTCATGGGCAGTTGCCCCGAGGTAAAAACAAAATTTCCTGCTTTGATTGCCTGTGAATAAGGACCGATCGCCGCCGGCGCCTTATCAGTGGTTACTCGTTGTAAACTCATCTAAGTCACCTCTTTTTCAGTATGTAATTACTATACTATCTTAACACTCA
Source organism: Clostridia bacterium (assembly GCA_012520135.1). GTDB lineage: Bacteria > Bacillota > DULZ01 > DULZ01 > DULZ01 > JAAZDD01. The sequence goes on along the minus strand of JAAYOX010000356.1, from coordinate 10,694 downwards.
TCACCAGAAATGCCAAAGGGGATTAGCCTTTTTTAATTATGCCCATTGCCTTCGATAACATTCCTACGCTGAACTTTCCGGCCCTTTCCCAGTAAAGTCTTCACCTGCTAAGCCAGCTTATCCTGCTGTTCTACTATAGACAACATAGCCCGATCCAAATTGGACATCCCCACTTTGCTGATTAAGCCAAGGTTATTGATGCTATCCTCGATATTAGCGGCCACAATCCCTTCCGGCTGTTTAATGGCAATCTCCTTTTTGGCCAAAAAGGCAGCAATTAAAGACTCCCCGGCGGAAGTAGCCAGTTTGAAGGCGCAGCCACCCTTGGCCCCGTCGCAAATCATGCCGGTAATATTCCCCAACAAATTATTGGCCGCCCCGCTAATCCCGGCCCAGTTGTTACCTAATAGCCAGCTGACTGCCACCGTAACTCCCAGCCCGGCTGCGATGGAACAACCGCACAACGGAGAGATCTTTCCCGTCACCTCTTTCACATACCCGTTGACCAAGTGTCCAATCGCTAAAGCATGTAACAATTTTTCCTCAGACACCTTCAGGAATGTGGCTGCTTCACCGATAGCCAGGAAGGTTAAAATGCCTTGGTTACCGCTGCCAAAGCTGGTGCTCACCGGCAAATCAATTCCCTGCATTCGGGCATCGGCTGCCGCCGCCACCATCGACCTGGTTTCATTAATCAAGTCATGGCGAATAACCTTATCTTCCATTAAATTACCAATGCCGTACCCAATACCTAAGCCGACTTTGGCTTTTAAGCCTGCTTCCGCAATCCTATAATTTTGTTGCAATCCTTCTAGCAAAAACTGCAATTCCGAAGCAGGTAGTGTTTGGGCTTTATTGACTAAATTTTCAAGACCGGTTGCCTTCAATTGCCTCTGCAGATTGGCTTTCTGTAGTCGTTCATGGGATAAATAAACCGTTTTACCGTTCAAGACAACACTTTCCACCCGGGTATGAGCACCTCTAACGATGACAATACAGGAATCCTCAGTGGTATCCAATCGTATTTGAACAAATATACCGTCTAAATCCCAATCGTACTTAACTGATACTTTCCCTTGACTGACCAATGTTTTTGCGGCTTTAACCGGTCCCGGATTTAATTCCTTTAAGATTTCTAATTCCTTCTCCGGCTCTTTGATTAAAGCACCGAGGGCTGCCGCTAAAGCGATCCCCCTATCCCCTGTCCCTGGAATCCCTACCGCATACCCGTTCTTGAACACACCCGGACTGAGTAGTACTTCCACTTCCTTTATTTCACCTTGGCAATACGACGCAGCTTTTGCCGCGGCAAAGGCGATTGCCCCCGGCTCAGTACAACCGACAGCTGACCTGACTTCTTGCTTCAATATATTAAGTAGTCCTACATTCCCTGACATATCAGAACGACCCCTTTCTAAACCATAAATTCCAGACACTGTTAACTGGAAGCAAAAACAATGCCAGTCAGGCAATGCTCCTACCTAAAGGGGTTTTCACGGGAATGGGTGTTTCCCTTAAAACACTGCAAAGCCAATTAAATCAAGGGTTATCAGGCTGAACGAAATTTACCGGGAAACTTTGGACATTTAGTGTGTCTCCATTACGGGTACACTGCCTCTTATGTCATTTTGACACAGCAGAAATGATTATTTAAGCTTTCCAACTGAATCAAGACCCGCTAGCAAGGCGTTTGACAGTTTCCATGTCATTATGACATAAATTATTTCATTATGACATAAATAACCTCTATCCTAACGGTCCTTTGCTTGCCCGGAGCAGGCTCCTACTCTAAACCGTATTTCTTAATCTTCCGGTAGACACTGGAACGGCTGATGCCCAATTCCTCTGCAATTCTTATCTTACCTTGATCGCTGTTCCCGAACAGTTCCAAGCCTTTGCGGATAAGTTCCGCTTCCACCTTAGCCAAAGGCTTTAATTGAATATTGGATGAAGCGGCCTTTTTAATCCGTGCCGGGAGATCCTCCATAGTCAAATAATCTCCTCCGGCCATGCTGACGGCAAATTCCAAGGTATTTTCTAACTCCCTGACATTGCCCGGCCAAGGATAGGAGTGCAAAAAAGCCATAGTTTCCCCTTCAATACCCTTAATCCCTTTATTAAACTCCCGGTTGTATTTCCCGATAAAGAAATCCAGCAACAGGCTGATATCCTCTTTTCTTTCCCTCAAAGGAGGCAATTGGAGGGGAATAACATTTAAACGGTAGTACAGATCCTCCCTGAATTCCTTCTTGCTGACCATATCCTCCAGATCCCGGTTTGTAGCCGCAATAATCCTAATATCCACGGTAAACTCCCTGGTACCTCCCAGCCTGGAAATGGTACCCGACTGGAGCACCCGCAATAGCTTAACCTGAAGTCTCAGGGGCAATTCCCCAATTTCATCCAGAAAGACAGTACCACCGTCGGCCAGTTCCAGCCGGCCCGGTTTGCCTTCCCGTCTCGCGCCGGTAAAAGCCCCTCCCTCATAGCCAAAAAGCTCGCTTTCCAGCATAGCATCGGGAATGGCCCCGCAATTGATGGCCACAAAGGGTTTCCGGGCCCGGGGACTGGCGTTGCAGATGGCTTGAGCAAACAGTTCCTTACCGGTGCCGCTTTCTCCTTGAATCAACACCGTGGAATCCTGAGCAGCGGCTTTCCCCGCCAATTCTTTAACCTTTACCAAGGCAGGACTATTACCCTTAATATCCTCAAAAGTATAGGTAGCTTGGTTGGTAATTAAACGGTTGACCATTTTTTTGACTTCACGGTAATCGGTAACCGTGGCCACTGCCCCAATAACCGTATCTTTTCGCCTGACAGGAAAACTGGACATCATAAAATGGGCCTTCCTGCCCGGCTCTTCCAGCTTCACTTCCTTATTATGAATGACCTTCCCGGTTTGCAAAGTATCGAAGAGAGGCAAATCAGGCGGCAGTTCCTGACCGGCGCAGTCGATACCTAACAGGCCTTTGGCCATCCCGTTAGCCGTAATTAAATGCCCCTTATGGTCCACTGCCAAAATCCCTTCTTGTACCGAATTGACTACCTCTTCCAGTTGGCGAAGGGTATCCTGCAATTGCTCCTGGACTTTTTGCTCTGAAATCCGGTAGCTGATTAATTCCGCCATCCGCTCAATAAACCGGGCATAACCGGCTTGTCCCTGAATTAATCGCTCTCTTTCCTGCTCCGTCCAGGCAATAATGCCAAAAACCCCGAAAACTTCACCGTCCACTTTAATGGGAGTACAAATATGTGCCCTTTCCGTGCACTCCAGGCGTTGTGGACAAGTCCTGCAGGCAGGGTGTTCAACAGCCTTGTTGACGATGACGGTCCGCCCCTCCGCCAGCACCTCACCAAAGGAGGAAGCCTTTTCGGCAACGCTACCCACCAATTCCCGGTAGGGACCGGTGCCTGCAATCCTGGTTAAATTCCGGTCCAACACGGTAACACCAAGTCCCAATACATCCGAAGTTGCTTCCGCCACCTGCTGTATTGTTTTATGGAGTAATGTCACCTGCATCCACACCTCCCGGTTTGTAAAATGTTGCACAAATTTGTTAGGGCATGTCACTCTTTTATCATCAATGCTATAGTATTGCCGGCCTCTTTGCAACCAACTAACCGGCTGGCTATTCAAAACCAACGCCATTTTTCCCTTGAACAGAAGGTTTTTAGGACAATTATCCAGAATATTCCTTAGTCAAGCAGATCCCCGTTTCCGGGAATATGACCAGAACAGGAACGGTGATTTTATGAGTTTTCTAATTGAAACTTTAAGTAACGCCATTACCTTAATACTCAGCCCTTCTTCGGAAATATGGCCTATCGTGGGTCTGAGCTTTTTGGTGGCCTCCGTCGCTATTGGACTGGCTGTCATCTTAGGCGCCCCCTTAGGGGCTTTGTTAGCTCTGAAAATCTTTCCCGGCAGGCATCAAGCAGCTACTCTCCTCCAAGGCACCATGGGTTTTCCTCCTATTTTAATAGGCCTTTTGGTCAGCCTTTTCCTTTGGCCCCAAGAAGGTCCCTTAAGGAATCTGAACCTGTTTCAAACCCCCGTTGCCTTGATTATCACCCAGACCTTAATCGTCCTGCCTATTATCACCGGTTTTATTATGGCAGCCATTAAACAGCTGAATCCCAATTTAATACTGCAATTTAAGGCTTTAGGGGCCTCCCATCACCAGCTGCTAGGCTTAATTTTATGGGAGACTCGTTTTACCCTATTGGGAGCCATCCTGGTCAGCTGCGGCCGGGTTCTGTCTGAAGTAGGGGCAACCTGGATGACCGGGGGCAATATTCCCGGTTATACCCAAGTAATGGCTACGGCGATCGCCGGGGAAGTCAGTCAAGGCAACTTGGTCACCGCCGTTTCTTTGGGCATGATCCTGCTTATGACAGTTACGGGGTTATGCCTGATTCTTGCCATCATCAACAGACGGGAGAAGAAACATGAGTACAGCCATTGAAGTTAATAACCTGCTTTTATTAAAAAATAATGAACCTTTATTGAATATACCTCATCTCCACATCCCCAGGGGGGAAGTGGTGGGTATTATGGGTTACAGCGGTTCCGGCAAGACGACCCTGCTCAAAACCCTGGCTTTGCTGGAACAACCGGATCAAGGCTCCCTATCCATCGTGGGACAAGAGGTTCAATACCGGGAAGCAACTTTGCTCCCGCTCCGGCGTAAAATAGCCCTGGTTTTCCAAGAGCCACTGTTCAGGGACGCTTCCGTCAGGGACAATGTAGCTTTAGGCTTAAAACTTCGCAAAGTACCTAAGGCGCTGATCAAACAAAAAGTCGACGACTGCCTGGCCAAACTGGGACTTAGCCACCTGGCCCACCGGCATCCTAACAGTTTATCCAAGGGAGAAGCTTGTCAGGTCAGCCTGGCTCAGGCCCTGGTCATTGAACCGGAAATCCTCCTGCTGGACGAGCCGCTGGCTGCCCTGGATCCGGCAACTCGAGCCGCTATTCTGGAAAAACTGGCCGAAATCATCAAGGAAACAGGAATCACAACCGTTTATGCCACCCATGATTACAGCGAGTTATCCCTTTTTGCCCACCGGGCAATGCTCTTGTACCAGGGTACCATCATCCAGCAAGGAACAGTGTTAGATGTATTAAACCAGCCCCAAAGCGCTGCAGCCGCTTCCTTGTTGGGAGTAGACAACATCATCCCCGGTTTTGTAGGCAATGTTGCCGAAGATGAAGTGGAGTTTAATCCCGCCGGTACCGATGTCCGTCTTTACGGCATTCCCAAGGATTCCGGCCTGTATGAAGCTTATGCCTTAATCCGTTCGGAGGAAATAGAGCTAGATGCCTTTCCCGGTGCCCAGTGGAACGCAGTTAAAGGAACCATTAGCCGGATCCAGCCCTCAGGTTCTCAGCTTAAAATTTTTTTAGACTGCGGTTTTCCTTTGGTGGTCACTATCCCCCATCGAAAATACTATTTAAAGAAATATGTCCCCGGCCAGGAAGTCACTGCTGTTTTTGATCCCGACCGGACCATGATCGTGAGGAAATTGCCTCGCCAATAATTAATACGCGGTTTCCAATCGTATCTATCCGGCAGCGGGTACACAGCTACCGGAGCGGAAAATGCTCACCGGTGTTCCGTCATCGCCAGCCTGGAAGCCGGTGGCCGGCTGTTAACCGGACCGGCTACCGTGAAAGCTATTTCCGGGCCAGGGCTACCGTAGCCGGAGTCTTAACACTATGGGGATCTTCCTTAAAATTGCCGAACAGAGTTACCTCCGTAAAACCGGCTTCTTCCAAGGCAGCCTGCAAATCCCGGGACAATAAGGGCAGCAATTGGACACTATTGACTACTGTTTCGGTTCCTTCCCCTAGAGGGTAAGTCAATTCACCCTGAAACCGGATCGGATCCCCCGGCTTTTCGTATAAATATTTACGGACAAACTGCACTTCTTCTGTGGTAATGGTAGGCAGTTGGGCCACTTGTTCCCGGAGAACCCAGTCGTAATTAACCGTCTGCACCACAAAAACCCCTCCGGGGCCCAGCAACCCCGCCACATCCCGGCACAATGCCCTAATTTCCTCCAATGAATCCAAATGAACGATGGAGTTTCCAATGCAGAACACACCGGTAAGAGGAGCGTAATCCCGGAGGATTGAAGCTGCCTCCCGCATGTCCGCCTGGAACACGGTCACCGGCAGTCCTTTAGTCTTCTCTTTGGCTTGACTCACCATTTCCCCATCCAGGTCCAAAGCCGCTACTTCATAGCCCCTTTCCCCCAGGGACCTGGCATAGGTGCCGGTACCACAAGCCAGATCGGCCACCGGACCGGGCTTGTCCAGGAATTTGGTCAAAAAAGCCAATTGGGCTTCCCCCAAAGGAAACACTTGATCATAGTACTTGCCCAAAGCAGTATAAAATTCCATTTTCATAACCCCCTCCGTCCATTCTGCTTTTAGTATACCAATTTTCCCCCTAGGCAGCCTTACAAAATAAGCTGCCCTACGGCGGAGTGCCTACATGGTTCATGACCACTGGCTACAACAAGCTGAAACAATAGTCCAACCGGTATTAATCGGAGGACTGCATTAGGAGCCAAAATCAAAAGAGCGAAGGAGCCTGAGGGAAAATGCCGACGGCATGAGCACCCGCAGGGTGCGATTTCGGAGGCATCCTCAGGCGACTGAGCTCATCCCCAAACCGGGCTCCTCTGCAGCCGGAGATTAACACCGGTTGGCTGCTTGTCTCTTGAAGGCTACATCATGAACAGCACCGCCACCACCGTTGCCACAGATAAACCGATCATCACCGGGGCAAAATTCCGGCGAACCAGTTCCAACACCGGAACCCCAATGATACCGGCTACTGCCACCAAAGAACACCAGGCTACCAACGTGCCTCCCCCGGCCCAGATAGCACCAAGCTGTCCGATAGCCCCTAAAGTAGCCGCTACATTAGCATCCCCCGCTGCCATAGCTCCCGCTAAAGTACCCACCAGGGGCAAGCCGGAAAAACCGGAACCGTCAAGACCTGTCAAAAGGCCAACCAGTAGCAATCCAAAGGCCGCCAAGAACCCGGTAGGAGGAATTACTTCCGCTGCCATCTGACCTAAATCAAATAGATAACCGGGGGCACCTTCCCCTAAAATCTTGGCGGAAGCCTCCGGGTTACCCAGGAAAAAGAAGCCGGCAATCGGAATAATGGGACCCATCACCCTAAAAGCGAAGACTAATCCGTCCGCCAGGTAATCAGCCATTACATCCAGCCCATTGCGTCCCCGCACAAATAAGGAGGCAATCACCGCTACCAACAGGGCCACTCCTCCCAACATGGCCGAAGCATCTCCACCTCTCAAATCATACCGGAAAAGAGCAAAAATAACATAAGCCATGGAAATGCCCAGTAACAAAAGCAGCGTCCGTCCTTTAGACCTTTCACCGGGAGTCCAGTTTTTCACTCCTGCTGCCGGATCCACCCCGGTCGCCGCCTGACCGGGCATAAAGCGGGTAACATCCCGCCGGCCCCAGACATAAGCTAAAGTTAGGGCTACCACACCGGCAATCAAGGAGAGCACCCCACCCTTAAACGTCACTAATTCAGTGGGAACTCCTGCCGCCGCCGCTGTTAAACCCGGGGCTCCCTGGATAATCACGTCTCCACCCAAAGCCAATCCCTGTCCGGCAAGCGCCACAGCCATGGCTGCCAGCATAGGGGACAAGCCCATTTGGATCGCTGCCGGAGCCAGTAAAGCCCCTACCAAGGGCACCGCCGGTGTAGGCCAGAAAAATAAAGAAACAATCAGGGTGCTACCCGCCACTACTAAGTAACTGATAAAAGGGCCTACCATCAGCCTCTTTAAAGGTATAACCATTAGTTCATCGGCACCGGTAGCGCTTAACGACTTCAGTAAAGCTACCATTAAACCAATGATCATGAAAATACCTAAAAGGTCGCTTCCCGCTACAATACTGGCGTTAAAAATGGTCTGAATCCCTTGACTGAAGCTGCCTAAGTAACTCCACCCCAGCAAAAAAGTAAACAAAATACAGGGAATAAGTACATTTCGCCTCATAACCATCGTGATTACTACAACTACAATGCCCAAGAAATACAACCAATGTCCGGCCGTCATAACAACACCTCCCATTGTTTGATTGTTATACTATATGCGCTCCAATGGGAGATGCGTACATATTTCGGTTGTCTGTATTCGGCCTTCTATATTCAGGCTGGCATGTACTTATTTTTAAGAACAAAATAAGAGACCTGCCGGTCCCCATAGACGTAGACAAAGGCAAAATCGATGTTAATCGCGGGCCAAAGGGGAAGCCCGGTTTGGGGACTAGCTCAGTCGCCTAGGATGCCTCATACAAGAAGCAAGATAAAAGAAACACCCGGAATATTGTCTCATTGCTACAGGTTAAAATAGGTCTCTATGTTTTCGGAGCGGGCGTTGTTCCCCCAGCCGTCGGCAGCTTGCTGCCGGTAACGGCGTAGGGGCTCCGCCAGAGCGGAGAAACATAGAGACCTAATAATTACCCGTAATCTAAAAAGAGACCCGCAGGTCTCTTGTGCATACTATATTTCCGGTTCAATCAAGCCATAGTTCCCGTCTTTACGCCGGTAAACCACATTTACCTGTTCCGATTCCGCGTTGGAGAAGACGAAGAAACTGTGTCCCAACATGTTCATCTGCATAATGGCTTCCTCAACAGGCATGGGCTTGATAGGAAACCTTTTGGTGCGAACCAGTTCCGGCTTCTCCTCCACTTCGTCAGGATACTTGGCAATCAAATCCTTAAGGCCTTGGCTCTTTATTTTCCGTGACAGCTTTGTCTTATATTTCCGAAGCTGCCTCTCCAGCTTATCAATAACCAGGTCAATAGAGGCATACATATCGTTGGTGGCTTCCTCACCTCGCAGGAGATACCCATTTAAGCGGATAGTTACTTCCACAATATGGGATTCCCTTTCCACACTAAAGGTAACCTGGGCCTCCGTATCCTGGTCCAGATACCGGTCTAGCTTGCTTAGCTTTTTTTCAGCTTGTTGCCGTAGAGCGTTGGTTACTTCAAGGTTCTTTCCTCGAACTGAAATTCTCATAAGCAAATCCGCTCCTTTCAGGCTTCCTTATTATATATCTGTGGGATATAAGTTCCCCGCGATCCGCCCAAAATCCTGCTTCCTTTTGCTTATCTTAAATTAATAATCATTTACCTGTTATTAGCTATTATTCCCCAAAAACCACACCAAATACCAAAGAATCACAAAGACCCCCTGTTTGCACAAGGGGTCGTGGTGTTAAATTACTAAATCTAGCTTGTTAGACTTTATAATTTAACAACATTGGCTGCTTGGGGACCACGGGGACCTTCAACGATTTCAAATTCCACTTCTTGTCCCTCAGCCAATGACTTGAAACCTTCCTCCTGGATTGCTGAGAAATGAACGAATACGTCAGAACCGCCATCTCTCTCGATGAAACCAAACCCTTTTTCCTGATTGAACCACTTGACTTTACCTAGCATTAACCATTCCTCCTAAAATGAACTCTTGCGGGCTAGGAGACCACAAGTGAACTAATTGTAGCATACCCAATACTCTTCTGTCAATTTAATTCAGTTTTAATCCCTTACAGAATCTTACTCAGGAAAGCTTGTGTCCGCGGATGTTGAGGGTTTTTGAAGATGGCTTCCGGAGCACCCTCTTCTACAATCAGTCCTTCATCCATGAAAAGCACCCGGTCTGCCACTTCCCGGGCAAAGCCCATCTCATGGGTTACCACCACCATGGTCATTCCTTCCTGGGCCAAACTTTTCATGACCGCCAATACTTCCCCGACCATTTCCGGGTCCAAAGCAGAGGTCGGTTCATCAAACAACATAATTTTAGGCTGCATGGCCAGAGCTCTGGCAATAGCCACCCTTTGCTGCTGGCCCCCCGATAACTCATCAGGTAATGCAGCAGCTTTATCCTACAAACCCACTTTCAGCAGCAGTTCTTTAGCTATTCGTTCCGCTTCCTCCTGGGATACTCCTTTCACCTTAACAGGAGCCAGGGCCACATTGCGCAATACATTCATGTGGGGGAACAGGTTAAACCGTTGAAAAACCATCCCCACCCGCTGTCGTACTGCGTTAATATCGCATTTGGGGTCGGTAATCTCTACCCCGTCCACGATGATTTGACCTGAGGTAGCCTCTTCCAATTGGTTAAGACAGCGAAGAAAAGTACTTTTGCCGGAGCCGCTGGGGCCAATCACAACAACTACTTCCTGAGCTTTAATTTGACAGTCAATACCGTTAAGTACCTTTAATTCGCCAAAATGCTTGTGTAAATCACGGACCTCAATCACCTAACCCCCAGCCTCCTTTCTGTATAGGCTACCCAACGGGAGATAGTTATGGTCAATACCAGGTAAACCAGGGCAATCCCCATATAAATAGGGAAAGGCTGGTAAGTAGCCGCCACATACAATTGACCCTTCCGCACCAATTCCTCCACACCAATAGCAGAAAGAATGGAAGTGTCTTTCATCAGGGCAATAAACTCATTACCTAAAGGAGGTACTACCCGGCGAAAAGCCTGGGGCAGGATTACATAACGCATAGCCTGGCCTCTGGTCATACCTAGAGAACGAGCCGCTTCCATCTGACCTTTTTCAATAGACTGGATCCCTGCCCGTAAAATCTCTGCCACGTAAGCACCGCTGTT
>JAAYOX010000355.1 GCA_012520135.1 Clostridia bacterium | reverse complement strand
TTGTGCTCTTTGAAAGAAAAGAGGATATGCTGTCTTTGTAATAAAAATTACGCATGAATTGTTATTATTTGTGATCAGATATTATGTTGATACTTTTTGCATAGTTACATCAAAGCTACGTCAAAACGTGACGTTATGAACGAGGATGGTTCGTGCTGTTTTGAGACTTCTTGCATAGGGGTTGCGGGTACTTAAATATAGATATAAGGAAGTATAACAAAGATAATATATTAGCGCATGCTAGATTCAATCTAGTGCGCCAACATTTCCTGAAGAAATCGCAACTGTCAGATTAAAAGATAAATATAGCAATGGCAAAAAAACTTGGCGCACTTGATTGAATCTAGATTGTCAAAACGCGCCAAACTGCACGCATTTGCACTGAAGAGGGGAGCAGGCAAGGGAGCTGACACCAAAAGGAAAAGGGGAACCTCGCACCCGAGGAGGGAGGGGCCCGGTTGCGGAGCGGGAGCGAAGCGATAGCGCAGCAACCGGGAGGCGTTCCCCGTTCTTTTGGTGCAGCGACCTGCAAAAATGCGGGGCTACAACACACTCATTTGCGAGATTGCAACGTACTTAGGTGCTAATTTGCATTGATAATGTTAGTGACAGTTATCTACTAATCAGCGTTTTAATCTCTTCAAATACCTGCTCTGTTTTTGCTTTGTCTTTATAGTTGATGATAATCTTGTCAGAATTACTTTTAGATATTATCAAGAATGGGGCATTGTCAGAATGGATAAGCAATCGAGTCTTACCCAATGTATCCAGGTTGAAGAATCCCTTATTGACTACTCCGGAACTAAATCCATTGGTCCGCATTTTAATAGTTGGAATGGCATCAGACAGTTCGATAGTATCAATTTCAGAAACAAGCATTGTAAATCCGTACATTCCTGTGAATGTAATATGGTCATTGATAATTTTTGCTTTTGAGGGCATGTAGCCATATGTTATTAACCCAATGACTAAAACGATTACAAGTCCAAGGATAAAATAAATGAGTCTTGTTTTTTTGGTATTCTTTTTATTGTGGTCAAATCTTTGTGCATGTATCAGCATAATGATCACACCAATTACAGTGGCAATCAGTATCATTGAATTAGCAATTGCGGTATAGCCAATCCATTTGAATACATAATACCCGGCAATAATTGACAATCCAATAATGATAAAACTGTTACGCATAAATGTTGATAATCCTTCAATATCAACATGTTTCTTTTTGTCTTCTGACATCGTGTTGTATCCGGCTATCAGATTGGGGGAAGATTTAACTAGAAATCCCATACCAATCATAAGAAGTCCTGTGATTACATGAATTATACCCATGGTCTGTCAGTTTTGTTTAGAGTTATGACAAATATAAAAAATATAACTTTACCTTGCGATGATTTTGATTATGTCAGGTAAATGTCGGGTAGAAGTAGTTCGATTATACCATAAGAATTAAGATTTTTGTAAAAAAAGATATTATGACTACAGGGCAATTTATAAGAGAAACAAGACTAAAAAAAGGCATGACGCAAGAAGAACTTGCTACAAAAACTGATATCAGTGTTAGATCAATCCAACGAATTGAGAACGGAGATGTTAATCCAAGGTCAGAAGAATTTCTAAAATATGGCAAGGACGAACCTACAACCGAACAATCTCGAAAAAACAATAATTGGTTAGCCTTATTACATGTAAGCGGTTTGTTTATTCTTCTGATACCTCCGATAATAATTTGGATATGGCAAAAAGATAAGGTTCCAAATATTAGAGAACATGCGATTGATGTTGTTAATTTTCAATTAAGTATGTTAATATATCTTATTCCTTCCAGCATATTGGCAATGGTGTTATTAGGACTTCCAATCGTCATTTTTTTAGGTGTTTTCAGTACAACAATTATTATAATAAACACTATTAAAGTCATAAACCATCAACCCTACAAGTATCCAATTACAATAAAAATATTAAAACCGTAAAAGGGAGCTGACACCAAAAGGAAAAGGGGAACCTCGCACCCGAGGAGGGAGGGGCCCGGTTGCGGAGCGGGAGCGAAGCGACAGCGCAGCAACTGGGAGGCGTTCCCCGTTCTTTTGGTGCAGCGACCTGAGTGTGAGTTGTGCAGCGACCTGAGTGTGAGTGGTGCAGCGACCTGAAAAGTGCAGCGGCCTGCCTGCCCGGCTGTTGCAGCAAGCGACCGGCACCATTAGTGCATCACACTAAGTATGGCTTCAGCTGATTCCCATGATGCGGAAGAACTCGTCCTTGAAGGAATCGGATATGGGAATGCGAACCTTTCCGAAGATAATGCGTTGTCTTTCGATAGTCTTGATTTTCTGAACATTCACAATAAAGGAACGGTGCACCCGTACAAATTGCGACTTCGGCAGCTGTTCCTCAATTGTCTTCAGACTCATGAGCGTTTGCAACGGTGTATTGTTCTCTGTATGAATGGTAATGTAATCCCCGGAACCCTCAATATACGTAATGTCCGCCGTATTGATGATTTGTTGTTTGTAGTCAGATTTAACCACAAGGTTCCTGTTAGGACTCTCTCCGGGACCTCCCTGTGCCGAGGCGGCATTAAGCACCTTCTTGCGGTGCAGGGCTTTGTTGGCGGCTTTGAGAAACTCGGCGTAACTGAAAGGTTTGAGCAGGTAATCCAGGGCATTGACCTTAAACCCTTCCAAGGCATATTGTTCGAAGGCCGTGGTGAAGATAACGGCACAATCTCCGGTCATCCGCGAAAGTTCCAGACCGCTCAGGTAAGGCATTTGGATATCCATAAATGCCACGTCCACTTGTTCTTTCCGTAATACCTCGAGCACCTGGGGGCCACTGCTGCAACGGGCAACGAGTTCCAGGAAAGGCGTGCGTTTGATGTAGTCTTCCAGCAGATCGAGCGCCAGCGGCTCGTCATCGACAATAAGGCATTTCAGTTTATTCATTACTAATCCCTTACAGGTTAACAGTCAACTCGGAAACATACACATTGTCAAGTACCGTATGAGTAAAGGAGTGGTTCCCGGGATAGATGAGAGAAAGCCGGCGTTGCAGGTTTTCAATACCAATACCCGAACCACTGTAGTCAGAGTCTTCTTTTGGGAAATAACTGTTCTTTACGGAACAGCGAAGGGTGTGATCCTTGATTTCAATATCAATATCGATAAAAGACGGTTCGGTCTGGGAAACTCCGTGTTTAAAAGCATTTTCTACCTGGGAAATAAACATGAGGGGAGCTATTGTCAGTCCTTGGGTATCCTCGGGGATATTCACCCGAACACTTGTTTTGTCGGTAAGCCTGAGGGACATAAGCTCGATATAACTTAGGGTAAATGCCAGTTCTTTATCGAGCGAAACGCGTTCCTGGTTTTCGTCATACAAGACGTAGCGCAATGTTTTGCTCAGGCTCAGCATGGTCGTCTGCGCTTTTTCCTGATCTGTCCTCATCAGGGAGTATATGTTGTTCAGGGTGTTGAACAGGAAATGAGGGTTGAGCTGGCTTTTCAGGTTCTGCATCTCGGCCCGGCTTGCCACCACTTCTATCCTGGCTCTTTCCCGCTCGGTGCGCTGCCATTCAAGCGTAATGCGGATAGCTACTGCCATAGAGGCGGTGAGCGTCATAAAGAACATATCCTTTGCAATGAACATAAAAGTGCTGCGCGGAGGCGGCATGTGTTCCGGAGGGATACCGGCCAGGTGCGTGAAATAGTAATCGTGCCACAGATACAAACAAATGCTTATGAATCCTATTACCAGCAAGTTTGTTACAAAAAAGGCTGTCCATTTTTTCCTGACCATGAATTTCTGTATCAACAGGAAAAAATTGAGGTAGAATATCAAAAGATACGCGGTAATGCTTACGCCGTACCCCAGGTATTTCACAAAAGTAAGTGTCTCGTTCCGGGGGGTGATGAACAGCGGAATACAGTAAAAAAGCACTACTGCCAGTATGTTTACCAGCAGAAATGCTCTTTTACTTCTTTTGTCTGATGTCAATTCCATCTGTTTTACCTATCAAAGGTAATGAATTCTTTACTCATACCTAATGGCGTCAATGGGGTTAAGTTCTGAAGCTTTCTTTGCCGGATACCAGCCGAAGAAAATTCCGGTAACGGTACATACCACGAAGGACAGCACAATGGAATATGCCTGAATGGATACCGGCCATCCGGCAATCAATTTTATAAGTCCCGAGGCTCCTACGCCTGCCAGAACACCGATAAGGCCTCCTGTAATACTGATTATTACCGCTTCAATAAGGAATTGCATGAGGATGTGACGTCCCATGGCGCCTATAGACATACGCAGTCCAATTTCGCGGGTGCGCTCTGTTACCGATACATACATGATATTCATAATGCCAATTCCTCCTACAACGAGTGAGATTCCTGCAATGCAGCCCAGAAGTATGGTCATCATATCCATGACCGAACTCATCGTTTCCATCATTTCCTGCTGAGACCGCACATTGAAATCATTTTCCTGACCAATTTTTATTCCGTGATTTCTTTGCAGGATTTCCGTTATTTCTTCAATGGCCTGATCTGTATATTCTTCCGAGAGAGCTGCTGCCGTTATACCTTGCAGGTATGTGATGGCCAGGATTCTTTTCTGAACTGTTGTATAAGGCGCCAAGATCATATCGTCCTGGTCCATACCCATGGAGTTGTATCCCTTGGCCTCCAGGATTCCTACAATCTTTAAAGGAATTTTTCCAAAGCGGATGGTTTTTCCCAGAGGGTCTTCTCCGGCCGGGAACAGGTTGTCCACGACCGTTTGACCCACAATGCAGACTTTGGCTGCCTTACGGATATCCTGGTTTGTGAACATACTTCCCCTGCCCACAGAATACCCCCGAATATCTATGTACTGTTCGTTAACTCCGTATATAGTGGTAGGCGAGTTGTTGGATCCTTTTATGGCTTGCCCGCTGCTTGTTACGGAAGGTGTGATCTTGGACAGGTAATTTGTTTCGCGTACCAGCGATTCATAATCCGTCATTTTTAGGGTCTGCATGCTTGAGGCACTCTGGCGTACCCCTCCAAAACGGCCATTGCCGGGTTGGATCATAATCATGTTCGATCCCATTTGTCCTATCTCTTCGTGAATACTTTGCTTGGATCCTGCCCCAATGGCCAGCATGGCAATAACAGAGGCAACCCCTATAATAATCCCCAGCATGGTCAGAAAAGCCCTCATTTTATTATTTATCAGGGCTCTAAAAGCTATTACAATTAAATTTTTATAATTCATGGCCTGGATGTTTATTCTTCTTCTTCTGCGGGCAAGGAAGCCAGTGTGTCTTTAGCTGATGCTATATTTTTGTTTCTTGTGTCCTCAATTACCCTTCCGTCCCGTAACACAATATTCCGGCTTCCGTACCGCGCAATTTCATGGTTGTGTGTAACAAAAAGAATGGTACGTCCCTGTGCATGAAAATCCTGAAATAACGTAAGTATTTCAAAAGAGGTACGGGTGTCGAGGTTTCCGGTGGCTTCGTCGGCCAGGATAATGACCGGGTCATTCACCAAGGCCCTGGCAATGGCAACGCGTTGTTGTTGCCCGCCGGACATCTGGTTGGACCGATGGTTTACCCTGTCTGCCAGACCTACCGATTCCAGCGCCTTTTGAGATTTCTCCTTTCTTTGGGCCGCATTCACTGTTTTATTGTACAACAGGGGCAATTCCACATTCTCCAACGCGGTAGTTTTGGGTAACAGATTATAGGATTGAAACACAAAGCCTATTTTGCGATTACGCAGCAAGGCCCGGTCGTTCTTTCCCATTTTTCTGACCGGAACACCGTCCAGATAATATTCACCACCCGTAGGAATATCCAGACATCCCAGGATGTTCAACAGGGTGGACTTCCCTGAACCGCTTGTTCCCATGATGGTTACAAACTCTCCCTCGGCTATAGTGAATGAAAGATCCCTTAGGGCGTGAACCGTTTCTTCTCCTACCACAAAGTCACGTTTGAGATCTTCTACTTTAATAATTTCGTTCATACCGGTTGTTGTTATTTGGTACGTATATTGTCTCCCTGTCCGGGCCTGGGAGGCATAAAAGGACTGCTGCTGCTGCTGCTGTCGTTGCTGCTGCCGTTGCCGTTCTCTGCAGACAATTTCCCGGCTGCTTTTAGTCCGGAAACTACCTGTTCACCTTGTTTAAGACCGTACGTAATCTCGGAGTAAATTCCATCAGAAACGCCTGTGCTTACAGCTCTGGCGCTCAGCGTACCGTCGGGGTTCATAACAAATACGTGTGATCCTGAATCGGGTACTGTGTATCCTTCCGGAACAAAACGCAGGGCACGTAACGGCACAGTAATGATATTTTCTTTATTCAGTATGTAAATATTCACTTCGGCCGTAAGTCCCGGTTTCAGTTTCAGGTCTTCATTAGGTGCATCTATGACTACTTCATAGGTAACCACGTTGGATGTAGTGGTGGCCAGCAAACGAATCTGGATAACCGATCCTTCAAACATATCTTCGGGGTAAGCGTCTACGGTGAATGTTACGTACTGACCTTCCTGCACTTCTCCTATATCGGCCTCGTCTACATCTGCAATAACACGCATTTTCCTAAGGTCGTTGGCTATGGTAAAGAGGGTGGGCGTGCTGAATCCCGCAGCCACGGTCTGGCCTTCGTCAACGGCCCGCGAAAGGACTACACCATCGATAGGGGAATAAATCCATGTATATCCGATATTTCTTTCGGCTTTCTGATAATTTGATTTAGCCTGCGTGTAGGCATATACTGCTTTGGACCAGGAATTTAGCGCCTGATCGTATTCGGATTGGCTTACCAGGTCTTTTTCATACAGCCCTTTTATACGTTCGTAATTGGCTGTCTGGTAATCATGTTCCGCTTTGGATGAGTTCAGGTTGGCCTCGGAGGACTCCAGTTCGGTTTCCAGCACGGAACGGTCTATCTCGGCAATAAGTTGTCCGTTTTTAACTTCCGAATTGTAATCGACATATATTTTGGCAATGATTCCCGATACCTGTGTTCCTACTTCAACTTGTTTTATAGGCTCAACCGTACCTGTTGCGGTGATGGTATTGGCGATTGAAGAGGGCTGAATGGTAATGGTATCGTAAGCCTGTTTGGTGTTTTTTGCGCCGCACGAAGCAAAAACGATGAGAGCCGTCATAACTCCCGGAATAAGTATTACTTTCTTCATTATAAATCTTTTATTAAATTTCATTGTTTTGACCCTGGTATAATTTCAGCAGTTTTATGGCCAATACTGCCTGGAACTTTGCCTGCAGCTGGCTGCTGAGGGCGTTGGTATAATTGTTTTGTCCGGTAATCAGTTCAATGGTGTTGATTAATCCGGCCTGGAATTGTTCGCTAACTACTTCAAAACTGATTTGGGCAGCCTTGAGTTGTTCGTTAGCCGAGATGTATTGACTTTGTGCCGAGACAGCGTTGTTATGCAGTGACTCAATGGTACTCAGCAATTGTTTTCGGGTACTTTGATCTTGTAATTCTGCTGTCCTGCTCTGCAGTCTTGCTTTGGTAATATTGGTGCGTACCTGTTTGTTGTTAAAAATGGGAATACTCAGGTTAAGCCCCACATTTTCATTGATTTTTGTTCCCAGCTGTTCAAAATAGGCGGTGCCGGAACTGGAACTTGTACCTGTATTAATAGAGGCGCTGGCCGTAATGGTAGGAACTCTTGAGGCTTTCGCTATTTCTATGTCCATTTGAGCTGACTCTATACCCAGCGCGCTGCTTTTCATTTGGGGCAGGTTGTCCAGCGCTGTATGGTATACTGTGGCCAGGTCCGGAATTATTGTTAGTACTGCATAATTGTCTATTTCGGGAAATTCTACTTCAAAAGTTTCTTCCAGGTCCAATTCTAACAATTGCTTCAGTTGCAATTTGGCGGTTGCCAGTGCGTTCTTTGTCTGGGTTTCCTGGTAGTTGTCTCCGGCAGCCTGCGATTCCAGCTGTGCGAGATCTCCCCGGGACATAGACCCTGCTTTTCTCATTTCCTGACCGCGTTCCACTTGTGAGCGCGAAAGATCTGCGGCAAGCTGAGCGATTTTATACGATTCATTGGCATAGAGAATTTGCAGGTAAGCCTGTATTACCGATATTTCTATATCAAACAAGGCTTGATCCACATCGTAACCCGACGCTGTGTTGTTTAGTTGTTTTTGCCGGATGGTTTTGTTTATTTTTCCTCCTGAATACAGTGTAACCCCCGTATTCAGTCCAAAATTGTCTGAATAGGCAGCTGCATCGGTCTGTTCCATGAAATCGTTGTATGTGGTCGTATTCTGGAAAGACACCCCAAAGTTCGATGAAAAGTTAAGCGTAGGAAAACGCTGTGCCCGGGTCTGTTCCAGCTCGACATCCGAAACCGCTTTGGACACCTCGCGCGTTTGTACTTCAATATTATGCACCCTGGCGTATTCAATACATTGCTGCAGGGTCCATGGTGCTGCTTTTTTCTGTTCTTGTAGCTGTAGCTGCAGCTGTTCCTGTCCTTGCACGGGCAGGCTTGCAAACAGCAGGACAGTGGCCAGAACCGTTGATAATGAATATAATCTAATCATAGTCAAATACTTTTATTTATCCGGCAACAAAAGTATGCCAACGACTACCTTAAGCCAAGCAATATCGGCAGAGAGCCCGGTTTTGATGGCAGCGACCCGAATTTTCCCGGTCAATGGCGCGTTTTACATTGAATGTAAAATGCCCAAAATGCGCCAAATTGCATGCAACTGCCCTGCAAAAAAAGAGAAGGGAGCAAGCAAGGGAGCTGACACCAAAAGGAAAAGGGGAACCTCGCACCCGAGGAGGGAGGGGCCCGGTTGCGGAGCTACAGCGTAG
>JAAYOX010000039.1 GCA_012520135.1 Clostridia bacterium | reverse complement strand
TTTCCCAACGTAATCACGGAAACGCGGGATCGTAACGGCAAATTGAAAAAAGCCATTAATTTTGAACTGTTAAAGCAAATGCTGTCCCATGATATTGTCGAGGGCGATGAAGTGTATGAATTTACTTGGGTCGGTAAAAAGGAGGCCATCGTGGAAGCCGGAAAACCCATCCGCAAGACCCTGCGCCCCTGCAAGGAAGAAAGCAAGGACTGGGAAACCACCGAGAATCTTTATGTAGAAGGCGACAACCTTGATGTTTTGAAACTTTTAAAGGAAAGTTATCTTGGCAAAATAAAAATGATTTACATAGATCCCCCTTACAATACCGGTAAGGATAGTTTCGTATACCCGGATAAATTTCTGATGGAGCATGACGAGTATGCAGAACAAATCGGGTTGTATGATGAAGATCAAAACAAGCTTTTCAAGGAAAACAATGTAAGTAATCCCAGGTTTCATTCCGATTGGTGTTCTATGCTCTACCCGAGACTTCAACTTGCCAGTTATCTCCTGTCGCCCGGCGGTTTGATTTTCATCAGTATTAACGATATTGAAGCGGCAAATCTCAGGAAGATGTGTGATGAAATTTTCGGTGCCTCCAATTTTGTGGCCGATTTGATTTGGGCTAACAAAGAGGGTGGTGGTAGTTCTGACAGCAGTTTATTCAGAATTAAACACGAGCATATTCTATGCTATGCCAAGCAGATTGAGGAAGTGGAGATTCTTGGTGTTCCGATCAGTAATGAGGAACGGTATAAATTCCGGGATGAATATGTGGCTACTCGCGGCAAATATTACCTTCAAAAACTAGGTATGGGTTCAATCCAATATTCCGCCTCTTTGGATTATCCCATTGAAGCCCCTGATGGTACGGTTATTTTTCCGGCCGATAACAATAACGGCAGAAAGGCTTGCTGGCGCTGGTCCAGGGAGAAATTTGCCTGGGGTAAAGAAAACGGCTTTGTGGAGATCAAAAAAGACAGTAAGGGTATTTGGACTGTCTACACCAAGCAGTATCTGAATTGTGATAACGAAGGAAACATTATTGTTCGAACCCAACGCCCCATGGGCATCATTGACGAGTATTCCAGTACCCAGGCGGCAAAACTGCTGGAGTCCATGGGAATGGGCAATCTCTTTGATTATTCTAAGCCCGTGGAACTAATCCAATATCTGTTGCGTAGAACCAATTTGAATGGCGAATACGTTTTAGACTTTTTCTCCGGTTCAGCTACAACAGCCCATGCGGTGATGAAGCTCAACGCTGAAGACGGAGGAAAGCGGAAATTTATCATGGTCCAGCTACCTGAGCCATGTGCTGAAGAAAGTGAAGCCTACAAAGCCGGCTACCAAAATATTTGTGAAATCGGCAAGGAGCGTATCCGCCGGGCGGGGGAGAAGATTAGAGAAGAAGGCCCCGTGGCGGAAGAGCTTGACGTGGGGTTTCGTGTGTTTAAACTGGACAGTTCCAATATGAAAGACGTGTACTACAGCCCGGCCGAATACCGGCAAACGATACTTGACGAATTGATCAGCAATATTAAGGAGGACCGGACGGATCTGGATTTATTGTTTGGCTGTTTGCTGGAATGGGGATTGCCCCTTTCCCTGCCTCATACAAGCGAAGAAATCAGCGGAATGACTGTTCATACTTATAATGACGGTGACCTTGTCGCCTGTTTTGCAGATAGCGTTCCAGAAGAGGTGATCCGGGAAATTGCCCGGCGGCGGCCCTTGCGTGCTGTTTTTCGTGACAGCAGCTTTGCGAGCTCACCTGCCAAAATTAATGTCACGGAAATCTTCAAGCTGATAGCTCCTAATACTAGCGTAAAGGTGCTGTAAGCAGAAAGGAGTTTTCCGATGAAATTACAATTTAAACACCAGAAATTTCAAGCCGATGCTGCGAAAGCCGTATGTGATGTCTTTGCCGGACAGCCCTACCTGACACCTACCTATATGATGGATAAAGGCATCTCGGATAATAATGTCAGTGCCTTTGATGATTTTTTGTTTACCGGTTGGGGTAACTGGCCCATTGTGCCTGAGCTTAACGATCAGGCTATTCTGGAGAATTTGAACAAGGTACAACGAACCTACGGGATCGAGCCCTCCAAAAAGCTGGAAGGCCGGTACAACCTGACTGTCGAAATGGAAACAGGGGTAGGCAAAACATACACTTATATCAAAACCATGTATGAATTGAATAAAAGGTATGGCTGGAGTAAATTCATCGTGGTGGTTCC
>JAAYOX010000354.1 GCA_012520135.1 Clostridia bacterium | reverse complement strand
TGACTGCCTTTCGGCCTCCGGCTCGCCAACATCAAGCTTTGATTGAAATTGCATCGATGGAAAAAGGCCAGATTTTTGCCGCTATCCATGAACAGGAGATAGTAGGGTATTGCACTTTTCATCCACCGGACGAGTTTGAACGTTGGGGTCAGGGAAATATACCACAGCTAATTGAACTGGGCGGCATTGAAGTCAGTCCCGAATGGCGAGGATTTAAGCTGGCTCAAGCTATCCTTAAGGTAGCTTTTGCTAAAGGTCGTTTTTCCAGAAATATTGTTATCGCCACCGAGTATTGCTGGCATTGGGATCTGAAGGGTACAGGGCTGCCGGTGTTTAAATACAGGCAGTTGATGGAGAAGCTGTTAGGTACGGTGGGTATGTTTCCCCTAGGAACTGATGATCCCGAGATCTGTTCCCATCCGGCTAATATGTTGGCTGTGCGGGTAGGTTCAAAAGTCCCCAGTGATGCCTTTATTGCTTTTGAGGCGTTGCGTTACCAAAATAAAAGTATGTTTTAAAACACCCTTGCCGGGTGTCATTAGAATAGCATCTTGTTCCGGGGAAATACTACGTTAAGTAGTAAATTATGATAGGAGGCAATATTAGTGGCAAAATCCGTCCCGGAAAATGCGGCAAGGCACTTTAAATGCTCACAGTGCGGTATGATGTTCACTGTTTTGGGGGAACAAGGCCGTTGCCCTTCATGCAGTTATCGTTGCACCTCTGATAATTGTCAGGTTGTAGATGCTTCCGACCAAGGCTATTAACGGACGGTAACGGTATGGATATTATTTGTCCTTTGTGCAATGGATTAAGCGAGTTGAGTGAACACTGTCCTCAGTGTGGTGAAAAACTAGAAGACGGGGGGCAGGTGGAGGGCTATTATAATCCATATTTTCCTTACGAAGATGATCTACTGGTGCCGGCACCTAACGCAGTTGAAAACCCTCAACAATGGTGCCGGCACTTAGTTTATTGTAGGAAATGCAAGTGGCAGGGGACCTGGTCAGTGGCCCAACGAAAGGGACCGTAGCATTTACCGGTAAATCACCTCAACTATGGCTCTTTCTGCCTCCCGGTTACGGGAATCATAATCCACCAGGTCTCTTATTAAAGGATCGTTTACCAGGGTTTGCCAAGCGTTAAACAAAGCCTTAATGAAATCTTTGTCAAGAGCTTCTCTTTTGTTTAACAGTGGACAGGAGTAAGGTAGTTCTAACGTCTCCCAGATGAGCATCAAATCCCCTCCGCTGGAAAGATGGGGTGTTAAAGGAAAAGTCCGGCACTGAATAGGTCTTTTCTCTCTGGGGCAATTGCCGTTACAATGGAGAAAATAGGTATTTCCCTGCCAACTGGCGGGGAAATCGTAATTCTGGGCCAAATGTTCTTCCCAAGTAAGCCAGCCGGTTTCTCCCTGGAGTACCAGGTGTTCGTTGGGCAACAAGTAAATGCCCATATCTGCATCAATTCGCTGGCAGCAGGCTTTATCGCAAAGGTTGCCGCAGTCGTAGGGGACATGGTTGACGCTGTTTAGCGTATCATATATTTGTTGAAAAACATCTTTTGCCAATTGACCTTCCATGTAATGAGCTCCCCCTTGACTACTGTTTTCATTTCTTCCCTATGTTACAATTAATAGCGTAAAAAAGCAATTAGCAATTACCCAGGCTATCGACATCAGGCTAATCGATGTTAATCGGCGGGCTGAATTGGAGCCAAAATCAAAAGAGCGAGGGAGCCTGAGGGAGAATGCCGACGGCATGAGCACCTGCAGGGTGCGATTTCGTAGGCATCCGAGGCGACCGAGCTCATCCCCAAACACGGCTCCTCTGAAGCCCACGATTAACACCGATTAGGAAAATGTAGTTTGTCAACAAGTAGGGCAATTGTTATTTCCGGCCAAATTGAGTAAGGAGGGGGCTAAATGATTTCGGCGGAATTGGTCAAAGAAACAGCTAAAAAGGTCGGTTTTGACTTAGTGGGCATTACTTCTGCTAATCCCTTGTCTACATTGGCCCCGCTTCTTCAGGAACGGCAAAGGCAGGGAAAGGAACCTGAGTTCGTGTCTTCAGATATTGAAGATAGGATAGATCCCAAAAGGTTTTTTCCGGAGGTTAAATCTATCATTATGGTGGCATTGAATTACTATCATAATACCTTTAACGGAGAGCATGGGGAATGCAATTTTTCCCGTTCCGCTTGGGGTGTAGATTACCACCGGATGATGAGGGGAATGTTAGAGCAGATGGGTCAAACATTAAAGCAGATTGAGCCTGCTTTGACATATAAGTCTTTTGTTGACACCGGACCTTTGGTAGAAAGGGAATTGGCCCGTAGGGCCGGCCTTGGCTGGATTGGCAAAAACGCCTCTTTGATTACACCTGAGTTTGGTTCTTGGGTGTTTTTGGGAGGAATGGCTATTAATTTTGAACTTGAGGAAGACAGCCCGGTGGACAAAGACTGTGGCAACTGTCGCAAATGTATTGATGCTTGCCCTGCCGGAGCATTGGAAGAGGCCTACTGCGTTAATCCCAGCCGCTGTTTGTCTTATGTCTCTCAAAGAAAAGGCTACCTTACTGCCGAAGAAAGAGAATTATTACAGAATCGGCTTTACGGCTGTGATACCTGTCAAGAGGTTTGTCCCATCAACGTTAAATTAGCTAAAGATACTACTCATAAGGATTTGAAGCCGTTAAATCATCTATCCATGTCTTTGGCAGAGATTGCCTCCATGGATAACAGCCAATTTAAGGCACGGCTTGCAACCACTGCAGCTGCCTGGCGGGGAAAAACCAACCTTAAAAGAAATGCAATAATTGCCTTGGCAAACAGTGGCGATCCCCGGATGGCGCCAATCCTTAAAAGTTGTTTAGATGACCCTTCCCCTGTGATCAGGGGGTATGCAGCTTGGGCTTTAGGAAAATTACCCGGCGACCGGGCTGAAGTGCTTCAAGTGTTGGAGAATGCTTTAGCCAGGGAAACTGACGCCCGGGTCAAAGAGGAAATAGCTATGGTACTAGATAAACTTCAGTAAAAATCAAGCCAAAAGATCATACTAATACTAGTTCATTGGAATGGAAAAGGAGTGGAATTTGGTGAATGCCATCCGGAAATTAGTATTAGTTTTTCTTTTGATAAGTACCATCCCGTTTAGCGGTTGCCGGCAAGAGACTCAACAAAAGCCTGCCCCTCCTCCGCCCACAATAGGCGTCAGTGTGGTCTCTGAGGGATTTCAGGAAATAATGGGTCCTTTTAAAGAAGAAATATTAAAGTTGTCCCGTGAACGGCAGCTTAAAGTCAGCTTTAAGGAAGCTAAAGAACCCGGTGAACAACCGAAACAGTTAGAGGAATTACTTAAACAAAAACCTGAGGTCATTATCGCTTTTATGCCGGAAGCGGAAACGGCCCGGAAATTGTCCCAAAAAGCTAAAGAAGAGGATATTAAATTGATGGCCGTAGGAGTTTTGCCTCCTGACACTCCTTTAGACGGTTTCGTGGGTGTTAATGCCCGGCGAATAGGCATAGAGCAGGGAGAGTTTTTGGTAGAAGCTTTGCGAAGTGTGCGAAACCCTAAAGTATTAATTTTGAATACGGATCCCGGCGATCCAACGGAAACACAAGTGCTGGAGGGCAATCGGGAAGGATTGAAGGCTCTGCCGGGAGTGCAATTGTTTGAGAGAACAATGCCTACCAATGATATCTCCCTGGAGTTAAATAAGATCTGGATGGAAACAGGTGCTTTAGACGGCGTTATCACCCACGATACCAAAGCCATGAAAATGGTTCTAATATCTTTGGCAGGGCAGCCTTTCCGGCCTGTTACTATTGGCATCGGAGCCGATAAAGAACTGGCCGGGTATATTGCCGGCGGCCACCACCATGCCGAGGTGGATGTACAGCCGGAAACCATGGCCGATTATGCTTTTGAAGGGGCTGTTCATTTGGCGGAAACCGGTGAGTGGGAGTTTGATGACTGGGTGGATAGCGGCTCATATCAAGTGCCGGTTCAGTATTCTCCCACCAGGATTATTACCCGGGAAAACCTTTCATTATTACAGCCAAGACACGGCAAGATCGAGCCTAAATCACCGGACGGCCAATCTCAAACCGGTGCCCAGGATAAGCAAGAGAAACAGGAAGAACAGCAACAATCTAAAGGCTCCAAGATTAAAGTAAAACTAAAAGAAGGCCGGGAACTGGAGTTTCAGGTACCGGGCGAAATTGAAACCATTGAGATAGAAGGTCAAAGCGGTGGACAAGGCGGAGCTCAAAGTACGGATGAAAAGAAAGGCGAAAGTGGAGAACAAGGAGGAAAACAAAGCAAATCACAAGGTGAATAGTTTGCTTTGTTCCGTTGACCCTTTGCTCAGGCAGTCGACATAAAATTAATCGATGTTAATCGTGGGCGAAAGACGAAGTCCGGTTTGGGGATGAACTCAAGAACAGTTTTCAGTCTCAAGGCACGGGCAACTATGTTCTGCTTGTTGCTAAATAGCATAAGGCTGTAATGATTTGCGGAACTCCTTTTATAGAGGGAGCGGGCGTTGTTCCCACAGCCGCCGGCAGCTTACTGCCGGTAACGGCGTAGAGGCTCCCCCTGAGCTGCGCAAACATTACAGCCTTATGCGGTTTGACGAAAATGATACTTTGTCTTAAGTCTGGTAAAGGGTCCGAAGACCCTTTATTTTAGTATGTTAAACTGCTTTGGGTTATCAATAAAAGCCTTGTAAAGATTTTTGTAACCGATTTCAATGGGTTGAGCCAAGTTAGGAGCACAGACCAACTCTAAACCCGTCGACTGTGCATAGTTGGTGTTTTTGACGAAATCCCCTTTATGGTTTTCAGTTGATATATAGTAATAGGCTGCTCCGTGCTTTGCCACGAAGGGTTCATAATCAGGGATAATTTCGTCGCTGACTAGGTTTGCGGTTATTAAAGGGTCCTCCCCCGGGTTAATGGTTACATGTCCAAAACCGGGAGGAATGAATACCAAATCGCCTTTTTGGGCGGCTACTACCATAACTTGATCCGGTTCTCCGCTACGATTATTTTTTTGCAGCAGAAAGAGAGCTTCTCCCCCTAATACTTCATAGTATTCCGTGTAGGTTTCGTTACTGTTTGGTTTATTAGGATGAAAGTGGCCGATAGTTTTGTAGTACTCCTGACCTATTTGCCCCGGTAGGAGCACCGTTATATCGTAACGAAGATTAGCCTCTTCAAACAAAGAACGGTGTTCATGGCGACTAACCCCTCTATAGATATAGTAGAGAGGGCAATTTTCAAAATGATCCGGTCTATGATAAAGAACTTTTATAATGTCTTCCAAATAGCGTATATCTGGCTCTTGGTAGACAATGTCTTCGGTAAAGGATAGCAATCCATTGTCCAAGACATTAATCTCTTTTCCAATGTACATCAGCCAGCCTCCTTGGGTTTTTTTCTTTGGCATTATTATAACCCATTGTATTGGACATGGAAAGGTTAGCCTATAAAGCTAAAATACAGGAAAAAAACTCGCCGGCTCCTTAAGGGAAGCCGGCGTGTTCATCAGACCTGAATCATAGCCTTGCCACAACAATTTCCTGGGGTTCGCTGAGAAGTTCCGCAGGACTTACAGACAAAACTGCCTTGACTAACCATTGCGTTTCCGCAACATGTGTCCGGAAGCCTGGCGGTTTTGCCACAGTCCCTGCAAACGTAAGCCAATCCTTTCACCTCCGCTTTTGGGAAAGAAAAGCTTTTTCTTAGTTTAGTGTTTCCTTAAAGATCTTTAAATATTCCTTTTTTATCCCTTATTCCCGCTTCCCAGGCCCATACATTTCCAGCATAATCCGAGTTATGATCTCTTTTTCTTGTTCATCAAAAAAACGCTTGACAGCAAATTCCACAACGGTGGTAGTCAAGCCGTTGGGCATTTGATATATTTCAGACTTGACTATTTTTCCGATCCCAATGGCCACTTCACTCTTGGTGATAATGATTACTTCCATGCCTACAGGATGTGACAGTTTGATTCCTTCCCGGTTATAACCTAAAATGATGTTGCCGCTGGATCTTTTCCAAAGGATTCGTCCCGTTTCTTCCTCTTCAATCTGTTGTCCCGGCTCTTCCGGCAGTTGGTCTACCGGTAATCTGAGGAGCCAAGTGAATTCATATTTATATCCCATCATCGTCACCTCTGTTATATTATTCTGAAAAGATAATACTATTTATTCGCCGTTTCGAAAAGTTTTCCTTTATAGTTATAGTGTAGTTAAATTAATTGTTAAAAATACTAATAGTTATAGAGGTCGGGAAAGCTGAAACTAAAGTAGATTACGATCTAATTATTGCTAAAAGACAAATTTTCTTTTACAGTTTAGTTAGAATTAGAATTAATAATGAAGGAGTTATTTAGATTGCTGTGGAAATATACATGTTAAGGCAAATCCAAATGACGATTCCTATCGATTCAGGGGGAGGTTTATTAAACAAGTGTACTGGAATGAAAAGTATGAGTGTCTACCTAGAGAGGAGCTAAAAGCTCTCCAACTGGAAAGACTTAAGCAGACGGTGGAACGCTGCTTTTACAATGTTCCCCATTACCGGAAAGCAATGCAGGAGTTGAATGTGGAGCCGGATGATATCCAAAGTTTATCCGATTTAAGCAAGCTACCGTTTACTGTTAAAACAGATTTGAGAGATAATTATCCCTATGGTATGTTTGCGGTTCCTTTGAGTGAAGTGGTGAGAATCCATTCCTCTTCCGGCACAACCGGTAAGCCGACTGTTGTCGGTTACACCAGAAATGATTTGAATACCTGGTCGGAACTAATGGCCCGGTCCTTAACCTGCGGCGGAGCCGCTAAAGGCGATGTTATCCATAATGCTTACGGATACGGCCTTTTTACCGGCGGCTTGGGAGTTCATTATGGAGCAGAAAGACTTGGTGCTTCAGTTATTCCCATTTCCGGCGGTAACACTAAAAGACAGATCATGATCATGAAAGATTACGGCAGTACCGTACTGACTTGTACTCCCTCTTATGCGTTGTTTCTGGCCGAAGTAATGCGGGAGATGGGTTATAAGAAAGAGGATTTTCGTTTAAAATGCGGTATCTTTGGGGCAGAACCCTGGTCTGACAATATGAGAGAGGAAATCGAAAACAAACTGGGGATCATGGCGTTGGACATTTATGGGTTAAGTGAAATCATCGGTCCCGGAGTGGCTATGGAATGCCCCGAAAAGCAAGGCCTCCATATTTGGGAAGATCATTTTATCGCCGAGATTATCGATCCTGAAACAGGGGAAGTACTGCCTCCCGGTTCTCAAGGAGAGCTTGTGATAACTTCCCTAACTAAGGAAGCATTACCCATGCTTCGCTATCGCACCAGAGACATTACCATGTTGATCGATGAACCTTGTGCCTGTGGCAGGACTCATCAGCGTTTGTTCCGTTTCAGCGGTCGCAGTGACGATATGCTGATTATTCGCGGAGTTAATGTTTTCCCTTCACAAATTGAAAGCGTTTTGTTGGAAATCGGAGAGACGGAACCTCATTATCAATTGATTGTTGATCGTGAAGGTACCATGGATAACTTGGAAGTTTGGGTTGAAGTATCGGCTGAAAAGTTCTCTGATGAAGTGAAGATGCTGGAGAACCTGAAAAGAACCATTAGGGCTGCTATCGAAAGCACTTTGGGTATTTCTGTTGAAGTGAAGCTGGTGGAACCGAAGACCATTCCCCGCAGTGAAGGTAAGGCAAAAAGGGTAATTGACAAGCGCCATATTTAAAATAAGGAGGGCCTGCCCATGAAAGTGAAGCAGATTTCGGTGTTTTTGGAGAATAAGTCGGGGAGACTAAATGCTGTCACCAATCTCTTGGCGGAAAATGGGGTCAACATTAGAGCCCTGTCCATTGCGGATACTTCGGCTTTCGGTATTTTGAGACTGATCGTCAATGATCCGGATCTGGCCTACAAAATTTTGCGACAGGCTTCTTTTACCGTAAGTATAACCGAAGTAATCGGGGTGGAAATGCCCGATGAACCGGGTGGTTTAGCTAAGGTAATGAAGATCCTGGATAATTGCTCGATTAATATTGAGTATCTTTATGCTTTTATCAGCAGTACCAAGGGCAAAGCAATGGTTATTTTCCGGGTGGAAAATATCGATGATGCTATTGAATGCCTGCAAAAGGAAGGCATTAGAATCGTTGAAGGGGAAATCCTTTATAAGATGTAGAGAGGCTATTAAGCAAGATAATTGTTAACTAGGTGGGAATAAGAATGACAAAAATTAGCAAACAAACACGTAAAGCATTAGAACAGATCAAGCCCTATGTTCCCGGCAAACCTATCGAAGAAGTCCAGCGGGAATTTGGTTTGGATGATGTGATTAAAATGGCTTCCAATGAGAATCCATTGGGACCTTCTCCTAAAGCCCAGGAAGCATTGAGAGAGGCCATTGCGGGAATCAATATTTACCCTGATGGGTCCCACTACCATTTGAAACAAGAATTGGCCCGTTTCCATGGGTTGGATCCCGATTGTTTCATTGTGGGGAACGGTTCGGACGAGGTGCTCAAACTATTGGCTGAAACCTTCATTAATGAGGATGATGAAGGGATTATGGCCGACCCCTCTTTTTCCGAGTATGATTTTGCCGTCAGTCTCATGGGTGGTAAGATAGTAAAAGTACCGGTCAATCAGGAATTGGGCCTGGATCTTCAGGCAATGGCTGCCGCCATTACCGATAAAACCAAGTTGATTTTCGTTTGCAATCCCAATAATCCTACGGGAACAATTGTGAGCGGAAAGGAATTGGATGCTTTTATGGCCAAGGTGCCGGACCATATTATTGTGGTTTTCGATGAAGCTTATTATGAATATGTAGGAGATGACAGTTACCGGTCCGGATTTGATTATCTGAAGCAAGGACGCCAAAATGTAGTGGTACTGAGGACTTTTTCCAAGATTTATGGTTTATCCGGTTTGAGGGTAGGCTATGGTATGGCACAGCCGGAGTTAATTCAATGGATGAGCCGGACCAGGGAGCCTTTCAACGTTAACTCTTTAGCTCAATTGGGAGCAAGAACAGCACTTGGTGACAATGAATTCGTTGAAACCAGCCGGCAAGTGAATAACAAGGGCAAAGAATACCTGTATCAGGAATTCCGGGCTAGAAACATCAGCTTTGTACCAACACATGCCAACTTTATCTTTGCTGATGTGGGAGTAGATTGTAAAGAAGTATTCCAATCCCTCCTCAAGCAAGGTGTGATTATCAGGACGGGAGATATCTTTGGATATCCTACTTATATACGGGTTACCGTTGGCACGGAAGAGGGGAACAAACGATTTATAGCCGCTTTGGATAAAACATTAAAAGAGCTTCGCTAAAAGGCGAGGCTTTTTGCTTGCTGCTAAACTGCTTAAAATCCAATCGGTGTTAATCGAAGGGCTGAATTGGAGCCAAAATCAAAAGAGCGAAGGAGCCTGAGGGATAATGCCGACGGCATGAGCACCCCCAGGGTGCGATTTCGGAGGCATCCGAGGCGATTGAGCTCATCCCCAAACCGGGCTCCTCTG
>JAAYOX010000353.1 GCA_012520135.1 Clostridia bacterium | reverse complement strand
GGCCAGCTCTTCGGGAATAAAAACCAGGGAACATTGGGGGCATTTATATAATTCCACCGGAAAGCTGTTGTCTAAGTAAGACAGGGTCACCTTACCCAAGGTCAGAGGAACATTGCATTTGGCGCATATGATGCTTTTCTCGGGACTATTTTCCCCACTCATTCAAATACCCCCTTACTCATCAATCTTCAGACGGTGACAATAGGCATTATGGACCAAAAAGCCGTCTCCCTCAGGGCTGTACTCAACCCAATAAGTAACGGTAACCGGTCTGCAATAGGCAATAAAGGTGTTTTTTTCGATATTCTTGAATTTACTGCCGGTACTTTCCGCCTGAGAGATCACTGCTCTGAGATCTTCTTCCAAAATCATTCTTTCTTCCAGCAACTGCTGTACCTGATCCGGAATAATTAAATTTATACCTTTTTCTTCAACCACTGCTTCACCCCACAGTTCTTTCAGAAAGAACTTCTTCAACCTGGCCCGGTTTTCTTGCCGTTTGGAAAAGCCGGGGCCTTTTTCGGAGCCGGTTAATCCCTCGTCACCAAAAAGTAAATCCAGCAGATGAAATACTTTTTTTCCTTCTTTGGCGTAATTATCCCGGCACATAGCACAATAGGCCAGGTAATCCGCCTCGCTTTCTTCAATCCGGCGCTGCCGGACTTTCTGGGTTACCTCTTTATTGGCAAAAGACATCAAACCGCCGTAGCCGCAGCAGTCTGTAGTTTCCCGGCTACGCTCCAGTTCAATCACTTGATGGCCCAACTTTTGGACAATCTTACGGACACTCTCCTGCAGTTCCGGTTCATTTCTGGTGGTACAGGCATCATGAACGGCAAAAACTCTCGGACTGAGGGTTCCCTCCATTGCTTCCGGCACACCTAACTGATCTAAAACGGTCCAAATGGTTTCTATCCTTGCCTCCGATATTTCCTTTTTAAAAATACTGTAACAAGTAGGGCAGCCGGTGATTAGCCGGGGCGAACCCAAATTACGCCATTCTCCCTCGATCTTCTCCAGGGTTTCTTTAAACAGCTCCTCTTGGCCTGCCCACCGGGCCGGAGCACCGCAGCAACCTAAACTCAAACCTACACCACCGGAAACTTTTGCACATAGCAGGTCATAAATTTTTTGGACATAATGAGGTTTGGAAGCACTCAATTGGCAACCGGGAAAGAACAAAACACTGCTGGTGGTAAACCCGGGTTGATGCCGGTTAAGAACAAATTGGTCGCCGGTACTGAACCGGAGGTCCCTTAAAGCAAATTCATGGGTGGAAGGAGGCATTTTACCGGTCTCTACCATTAAATTCCTTGCTTCAAGGCAAATCTCTCCCATATTTAATCCATTGGGACAGACTTGTTTGCAAAGACCGCACAAACTGCAGGAGTTGATCATCCTGTTTGCATGTCGCATCCCCATCACAATGGAAAGGTTATTATATATCTCCCGGACATAGCGTTTCGGGTAGGAGCCGTAATGGGCCAAAAACTCACAAGCTTTCACACATTCCAT
>JAAYOX010000352.1 GCA_012520135.1 Clostridia bacterium | reverse complement strand
GTAGGAACGGAATAAAAAAGCTATTATGTGCATTTAGTCCCGACTACTATAAAATTGAAGATTTAAAAAAGTGTTCCATAATAGCGAAAAATAGTGATTGGTCTATTTTGATAGCAGCAACCCAGGCTGCTGTAAACCACGGCAGTAATGTGGGGCAGAAATAGAAGGAACTTTATAAAGCTTAAGCAGGGGTACTGTCCTTTCAACTCAATTAGGACAGTACCCTGTTTTATTAAGGCCCAAACCGGCATATCTCCATTACCACAGGCGCAAACTAGAAAAATGCAGCGAATGTCAAAAAGCGTTTAACTCAAAAAGGATTCTGTGATCGCATTTGCGAAAATAAAAAATAATGATGCCGGTAGGAAAAGCAATTGTAAAATGTAGGAGCTGCAGATGGAAGAAAAATATGATTATGAAAAAACACAATATGAGGATGAAGAACCTGATGGTGACGAAGAAATATTACCGGTTAGACATTCTGTTTGGATACGCTTAATTGCCTTAATAACAGTGGTAGTTTTTGTGGGGATGATCGCCGCTCCCCTTTGGAAAACATTTAAAGCCAGAGTTCCCTCATCAGAGTTGCTCGAAGATTCCCTGTTACTAAAAGAACAGATAGATAGAGAATTGCTTGAGGCCATTGTCAAAATAAAAGTAACCCCACAAGAATTGGGGTCGGGCGGTACAGCCGGCCAAAAGAATGGTACCGGTTTTAATGTCAACAGCGATGGGGTCATTATTACCAATCATCATGTCATAGCCGGTGCCCGGAGTATTACTGTTACTTTTCCCGATGGGAAAACCTACAAAGCCAAAAGCTGGGCCGGTATGCCTGAGTATGATTTGGCAGTGATTGAGCTGGAAAGGGACAGTTTGGCGGTTGTTTCATTAAACCCTGATATGCTTCCCCAACCGGGAGATACTTTAACGGTAATCGGGAATCCAATGGACTTTAATCAGCTGGCCGTAGAAGGCAGGTTAAAAGACTATGTTTTTGTAAAGGACATGCCCACAGCCATGCTTTACATTGATGTTCCTATCTACCCAGGCAATAGTGGCAGTCCTGTATTTAACAATGATGGAGAAGTGGTGGCAGTTGTTTTTGGCAGCTTAAGGCGGATTGAAGAGGGAAAAGAAAAATTTTATGGACTGGCAATACCTATCAAAGAAGTGCTGGTGTTGCTGGAAGACAGCCTGCAGCCATGATGAACCTGATTATCCCAAGATTCAGCAGTGAAAACCATCCAAGGGAGTGTTTATTTATGACGGAGCACCGTATTTACAAAATGAGTGTAGCAAAGGTCTATCCCCATTATGTGGCCAAGGCGGAGAAAAAAGGAAGGACTAAAGAGGAAGTGGATGAAATCATACGTTGGCTGGCAGGGTACAGTCAGGAAGAGTTGGAAGTTCAACTGGAAAAAGAGACGGATTTTGAGACCTTTTTTGCAGAAGCTCCCCAACTGAATCCTGCACGGAAATTGATTAAAGGAGTGGTCTGTGGTGTCCGGGTGGAAGATATCGAAGAACCACTGATGCAGGAAATCCGCTATTTGGACAAGCTCATCGATGAATTGGCGAAAGGAAAAGCCATGGATAAAATTTTACGGAAATAGTGTACGGGCCGGGGCTGTCCAATGATCGACTGCTTAGGGCCAAACAGCCCTCGAAACTTGTTGACTAAAGGTTAGACAGGCGGAACAGCAAGCTCATACCTCCCTTTCCACTACAAGAGGTGAGTGATCAGGGATGACCCTCAGCTCAC
Organism: Clostridia bacterium; assembly: GCA_012520135.1. GTDB lineage: Bacteria > Bacillota > DULZ01 > DULZ01 > DULZ01 > JAAZDD01. The sequence goes on along the minus strand of JAAYOX010000352.1, from coordinate 2,766 downwards.
GGGGGTACTGCCCCCTATAATGTTAGAGCAATACCCCGCTTTGGTTAAACCGGTTTTTTCATATTTCGAACCATGTTATGGTGTTAAAATGAGAGCCACTGCCGGTTTCAAAAATCCTCCTTATTTCGACTGCCAGGGTGTTTCCCGGCGGTACGATGATGTTTCCGTAAAAATCTAGGGAGAACTCCCCACTTGGATGAGTTGTTCTGGACAAATATTCGGTACTTATTTCAACATCGGAAGCCTCACTTACGTTAAGGGTGCTGACAACGGTGGAGCCTAAATTGCGGTTTATGGGTGTCAACTCTCTGGCTACTTCAAGGACTGTGGTCTTATAAATCTCAACGTCCATAGTAAGAAGGACAGACTCCTGGAACCGCCGTATACCCCCCGCAACGTTGACCAGGTACATGGTCCTGTTATTTGTCGGAGGGTTTTCAAAGGTATAGATAACAGAAGTGTCAGGAAGAGTAATTCCGTCTGCTATGGAAAATAACCTGCCTATCTTGGAGTAGGCACTTGAGTTGGGGAGGATACTTGACGAGCCAAATATGTCTTGTTGAAAAACGCGAATATTGCCGTCAATCCCTTGCCCACAGGTTCTCACACTGTCAGTATCACAAGAGAGATTGCGTAGTTGACAATACTGAAAGACCATAATAATCACCTCTACAGCTTATTGGAGTCACTTAAATTTTAACGCTGATCCATTATATTTCTTGCATTTACTGCGATGTGCATATTATTCCGGTAATTGTTAATGTGGGGAAACAAGAATATCAATTGTGGGAATTTATACAAAAAAATACCCGCCGGCCTAGAATGATCAGGGACCGGCGGGTTCTAATTTTTTTCTGCACGTTTTTTTATCTCAGACAAAGCCGTAACTGGTTTTTTCCAAAAAACAGATTTGTTATTCTAAAGGGCCGTTACTTTCTTTGGCACAAAGAACCGGGACATGTCAACACCCTCTAATTCAAGCGATTTTACTTTTACTGGAATTCCGGCCGCATATCCGGTCAAACTGCCGTCTGGGCATACAACATTACGCTATTTTCAGATGATATAAGGAGACATTCTCCAACCAAAATCCGGGCTTTTTTTATTTGAACAAAAGGAAGAACATTCGTGGGTTTTCCCGTGTTGCCATGTATAATAGATTAGACAGCGAAGGAGGTGAGCCGGTGAATGACAAGATTATCAAGTTAATCAAAGCTCAAAAGGACGAGGGTTTAAAGCTTCTGCACCGGCAATATGCGGGACTGATGCAGTATATTGTGGGAAATATTTTGCAGAACCAAGAGGATATTGAAGAATGTATTAGCGATGTCTACATAAAAGTCTGGCATTCAATTGAGAGTTATTCTCCTCAAAAAGGTAAATTCACTACCTGGCTCACAGTAATAGCTAGGAATACAGCCTTAAATTATTCGAAACGCAAACATAAGAACCACGAGGAATTGAAGGAGGATGCTGCAGGTACCTCCTCTTTGGAAGAAGAGGTTCTCCGCCGGGAAAGGGGAGAGGAGTTAAAAAGAGCCATAGCTACTCTTTCACTTGAAGAACAGCATCTTTTTTACCGGAAGTATTATTACCTGCAAAAAACGGCTCAAATTGCTGCTGAGCTTGGAATGACGGAGCGGTCTGTTGAGGGAAAGTTATACCGTTTGCGAAAAAAACTGCAGCAGAAATTGGGAGGTGATTTCAGATGAGCGACAAGGATGTAATTTTCGACCGGCAGGTGATCGACTGTCTAGGTGAAATAACCCCGCCGGAAGGGGAAATTAGTAGAATAAACCCATGGAGCAAGCCCATTGGTTTTATTACCTGGGGTTTTATTCTGACCACGCTCCATCTGAATTTTGCCTACCTCCAGTATATTTTGCCCACTATCGGTGTCACGCTGATTTTTTTTGGCTTTCGTAGTTTGAGAAAGGAAAACAAGTATTTTACGGCATTATGGATATTTTCTATCATAAAGCTCTTTTTGCAATTGGCGGAACTGGTGCGGGTCTCTAGTCCTTTAAATGTGGCGGATTATCCGGTGCTTGCCATTGGCACGGTAATGATTGCCTTCCAAATAATCATGTTCCTGGTTTTTCAGGCCGCTTTAAATAAAGTTTTTGAAAAGGCAGGCAAAATTGTTCAAGAAAAACCATTGCTTTGGGCTTCTGTGTGGACCCTGGCAGTATACCTGATTGCCCTGTCTCCATTTTCGTCCAGTTGGTTGGTTTTTATCCCCATGATGATCTGCTATTACATCATCGTACGCTCATTGTTCCGGGTAGGGGATCAACTGGATGATACGGGATATATCCTGACCAATGCACCGGTCAGCATTAGCAATCGTACCTTTGGCTGGGCTTATTGTCTGATTGCACTAGCATTGGTGATAACCTGCAGTATTTATTACAACCACCTGCAATTGGATCCGCAGGCATATGAACCGCCGAGAATCACTGAGGCAAGGCAGCGTCTCCTTGACCTGGATTTTCCCTCTGAGGCTCTGCAGTATCTTAAGGATGAAGATGTGGAACTACTGAGAGAGGCCAAAGATGTGGAGGTATCCAGTAAGTTACTGATGTTTGATCCTAAGAAAATTGAACACCGGGAAAGCTTTGGGAATGGTACATATATTAGCTATACCTATGAGCCGGGTGAAAAGAACATGGAGGTAACGACTATTTATATCGAAATGCCGGAAAACTTGCTCTATGTGATGCAGTATTTCACCTGGCAAGGGGGAACCCCCGTCTGGCAGGACGG
>JAAYOX010000351.1 GCA_012520135.1 Clostridia bacterium | reverse complement strand
TTCATTTAGAGTACCTCCTTTGTTATTTAAGGGTCGACCTACTGGGGTCCTGACACCTCGTATGTTAACAGGAGGTACTCTTTTTTTCAAACAGCGTATTTCATTTATTACAGGAATGCTCCGCAAAGCATTACAGCCTTACGCTAGTTACCAATAAGTAGCTTCGCTCTTTTGATTTTGGCTCCAATTCAGCACTTCGATTAACACCGTTTAGCTTTTTGCAGACAGTCTTCACCGCTGGTAAGAGAAGGGCGATGACTTTTTTGTATAGGGACAGAACTTGCAGGAAATGGCTATTCTATCAAGAATTATTATAGGGGACAAAACATTAAAGGATGCTGATTATAGTTGCAAAGAACGCTTCATAAAGCAAGAATTATTTTGATAGCCGTATTAGTGTTAGGCTGGATTTTGGTATCCGCTACTGCAGAACTGATTACTGAAGGAATGTGGTTTAACCATTTAGGTTATGGCAATGTATTTATGAAAGTGTTATCAACTCGGGTGACCATCCACGTATCCATCTTTATTCTGACGTTTCTACTTTTCTTTTTTAATCTAAAACTGGCCTTAAAGAGCATTAATAACAGCCAACAGGAAGAATTTTTTCTGCCGCCTGTATTAATGCTATATAGGGAATTGATCCTTAATCGTTTGCCTATTAAGGCTTTAAATACCTTATTTATTTTAATCGGCCTTGCCGTAGCCGGTTATACCACTTATCAACTGGATACCGGTTGGCAAATTTGGCTGCAGTTTATCCACCGCACTCCCTTTGGCACTCCGGATCCGATTTTTGGCTTAGATATAGGCTTTTTTGTGTTTTTCCTTCCGGTATTGGAAATACTGCAGGGTATCTTTCTGCCGCTGTTAATTTGGCTCTTGCCGGTGACACTTACAGTCTATATAGTATTCAATCCAAGCCAAATGATCGGCTGGCAAAAAACTAAATTAAACTTCGGCCAAAAGCACTTGCTTATTCAATTGGGACTGTTATTGAGCATGTTTGCTTTCGCCTTTATCTTACAAGCTTTACGGTTGACCCTGACTCCAAACTCATTATTTCTGGGTGCGGGTTTTACCGATGTTTATGTTCGTTTGCCGGGTTACTTAGTCAGTGGCTTGGCAATCTTATTGTTGGCGGCAGCCTGCCTTTGGGGCTGTAAAAGATGGCGTCCCAAATTAGTCTTTTCTACGGGCATCGTTGCTCTCATTTTAATCGGGCTATCCACTATAGGTATTCCTTCTTTAGTACAGAAATTTATGGTAGAGCCCAACCAGTATGCCAGAGAAAGAGTGTTTCTGGAACACCATATTAATATGACCCAAAAAGCTTACGGATTAACAGAAGTGGAAGAGCGGCAATTTCCCTCCGATACTCAAATTACCAATCTGGATAATTTTAAACCTACCATAGACAATATCAGGTTATGGGATTGGCGTCCTCTTCAGCTTAGCTATAACCAACTCCAGGCATTAAGCTATTACTATAACTTCCACGGCATTGACATTGATCGTTATCACATTGACGGACGCTTGCGTCAGGTAATGCTGGGTGCCAGAGAAATCGACTTTAACAGGTTTGAACCCCACGTTCAAACTTGGACTAATTCCAGGCTGAGGTATACTCACGGCTACGGGCTGGTCATGAGCCCGGTGGATGAGGCCACCGTTAACGGACTGCCTAATTTCCTGATTAAAGATATTCCCCCGGTAGGAATCCAGGGGCTGGAAATAGAGCGACCGGAAATCTATTTTGGAGAACTAACCGACAGTTACGTAATCACTAACACCAGGATTAAAGAGTTCGACTATCCTAAAGGAGAGGATAATGCAGAGACAGTCTATACAGGTGACGGTGGAATAAAGCTGGATAACCTGTTCAAAAAACTACTATTTGCAGCTCGATTTAACGATTATCGATTGTTAATTAGTAATGAACTAAACTCAAACAGTGAAATTCTTTTCAACCGGCAGGTAGTAGACCGGGTACAACGTATTGCTCCTTTTCTAAGATTAGACGATGATCCATATATTGTACTAAATGAAGGCAGACTCTTTTGGATTATAGACGCTTTTACCACGAGCCATAATTATCCTTACGCTGCCAAGACACCCGGTTGGGGTAACTATGTCCGTAATTCATTGAAAGTAATTGTAGATGCCTATCACGGCGATGTATCATTTTACTTAACGGATCCCAGTGACCCTATAGCAGTAACTTGGCAAAAAATATTTCCTAATATGTTCCAAAGCTTAGAGGAGATGCCTCCGGGCCTTCAGGCTCATCTTCGCTATCCTGTGGACTTATTTCGCATTCAAGCCCACGTTTATGCTAAATACCATATGACCAACCCCTTGGTTTTTTATAATGATGAAGATGCCTGGAAGATACCTGAAGAAAGATACCAGTCGGAGATTGTATCCATGGAGCCCTATTACAGCATTTTGCAAATAGGGGATAATGCCGAGCCGGAATTTACTCTGATGCTGCCTTTTATTCCTGCCAAGCAAATTTCCAATATGGTCGGTTGGATGGCAGCTTTAAACGACCCGCCCAATTATGGTAAACTGATAGTTTACCGGTTTTTCAAAGACAGGCATGTTTACGGCCCCATGCAAATTGAATCAAGGATTGATCAGGACTCGGAAATATCCCAGCAACTAACCCTTTGGGATCAACGGGGTTCCAGGGTAATTAGGGGAAATCTCCTTGTAATTCCATTAGATGGTGCTATACTGTATGTTGAGCCCATTTTTATTCAGTCGGAACAGAGCAGTATTCCGGAATTGAGCCGGGTTATCCTTGTTTTTGAAGAGCAGGTAATAATGACCCGAACCCTGGATGAAGCTTTGGAGCAAATTTTCGGCAAGCAGCAAGAGCAGGAACCACCTTCTCAAAGCACTGAGCCTCCTTCAGACAGCTCAAGCTATGATGAGCTGGCAAAGCAAGCAAAGACTGTTTTCGATCAAGCTGTTGCTGCTCAACAGGCAGGCGACTGGGCCTCATACGGCAGTTATTTAAACCAGTTAGAAAGCATTTTAAATCAACTATACCTATTAGCTTCCTCTGAGGAGGCAGAAGACAGTGGAGAAAGGGAGTATTTGCAGTGAACCTAAGTCCTAATGCGATAACCATTTTGGAAAAGCGTTACCTTCGCAAAGAAAATGACCAACCCATTGAAACTCCGGAAGACCTTTTCAGGCGGGTGGCCAATGCCATTGCCTCGGCGGAAAAGTCTTTCAATACTGAGATCGAACAAGAAACCATAGACAATATTGCTGATATTTTTTACCGGCTCATGGCCAATCTGGACTTCATGCCCAACAGTCCTACCCTGATGAATGCAGGACGAGAGCTGGGACAATTAGCCGCATGTTTTGTCCTACCTGTCGGGGACAGTATGGAAGAAATATTTACTGCGGTCAAACATTCAGCCCTCATCCATAAAAGCGGGGGAGGGACCGGCTTCTCTTTTTCCAAAATTAGGCCCAAAAATGATCCGGTGCGTTCTACCGGGGGAGTAGCGTCGGGTCCTGTCTCTTTTATGAAAGTTTTTAACGCCGCAACCGAGGCTATTAAGCAAGGAGGCACCAGGAGAGGTGCCAATATGGGGATTCTGAGGGTTGATCATCCGGACATTTTGGAGTTTGTAACTTCCAAACAAGACAATGACGAATTGACCAACTTCAATATTTCCGTAGGTTTAACCAAAGAATTCATGGAAGCGGCTAAAAGTAATGCTCAATACAATCTGACTTTCAACGGCGAAATATATGATCAAATATCTGCTTCAGAACTGTTTGATTTGATTGTAGAGCATGCTTGGAATAACGGGGAACCAGGGATTATCTTTTTGGACAGGCTGAATGAAAACAATCCTACTCCCGCTTTAGGGGAGATTGAGGCTACTAATCCCTGCGGGGAGCAACCTTTGCTGGGCTACGAAGCCTGCAATCTGGGATCAATCAATTTAGCTCACATGGTCACCGGCAAAAAAACAGTGGACTGGGATAAATTGGACGAAACTGTCAAGTGGAGTATCCGCTTCCTGGACAATGTGATTGAAGTAAGCAAATACCCTATTCCTGAAATCGAAACAATGGTTAGAGGTAACAGGAAAATCGGACTTGGGATTATGGGCTGGGCCGACATGTTATTTAAGTTGATGATTCCCTATAACTCGGAAGAAGCAATTAATTTAGCAGATCAAGTAATGTCTTTCATTCAGGAAAAAGCCCATTATTATTCCGGCGAGCTGGCGTTGGAAAGAGGCAGCTTTCCCAATATCGACCAAAGCATTTATAAGGGACAGGCCATGCGAAATGCTACCTGCACCACTATTGCCCCCACCGGTACCATCAGTATGATTGCCGGTGCCTCTTCCGGCATCGAACCGGTATTTTCTCTGGCCTATGCCAAGCATGTCTTAGACGGGGAAACACTGGTGGAGATCAATCCTGTTTTTAAGGAATACCTGGATACCTTAAGTCCTGCTGAAAGAAGTACCGTAATTAATCATGTAGTGGAAAAGGGGAACCTTCAAAACCTAAAGGGAATACCCGAACTGTGGAAGAAAGTATTTGTTACGGCACTGGAAATAAGCCCGGAATACCACATCAAAATGCAAGCGGCTTTCCAAAAGCATTGTGATAATGCAGTTTCTAAAACAGTTAACTTCCCTTATACCGCCACTAAAGAAGATGTTCGCCAGGTATACGAACTGGCTTATCGTTTAGGCTGTAAAGGGGTTACCGTCTATCGTTCCGGCAGCAGAACCAATGAAGTTCTCACCGTGGGAAAAGGAGAAGCAAAAAAGGAACTGCCCATGGAGAAGATTTATCCCCGTTCTCGCCCTAAACAAACGATTGGCATCACGGATCAGGTCAAGACCGGCTGCGGCAAAATGTATATCACCGTTAATTCTGACCAGCAAGGCTTGATTGAAACTTTTATCACTACCGGATCCACCGGTGGCTGCAGCGGTTTTACTGAAGGTGTCAGTCGGCTTATTTCCTTGGCTTTAAGAGCCAATATTGCACCGGAAGCAATTATCGACCAACTTACTTCCGTCAGTTGTCCCAACTTTATTCGCAGAAAAGCTACTGATAAGACTATTGTAGGCAAGAGCTGCCCTGATATTATCGGTCGCATTTTGTACCAGCAGTTGCAGGCAAATGAAGGTCTGCCGGAGGACGTCAAGGCACTGCTACAAGCCGGTTGGGAAGAACAATGTGCAACACAGGAAACGGGTTGTATAGTGGAGATGACAGAAGAAGAATATCTCCGCATAGGGATCTGTCCTGAATGTAAAGCAAAACTACAATTCGCCGAAGGTTGTCTCAGCTGCCATTGTGGTTACAGCAAATGCGGCTAAAAGGAGAAGGGTAAAGTTGGCCTATTTAAACTGGAGAGGCAACCGCATCTTTTATCTGACGGCATCGCCTAATTCAGGTGAGGATACGGCTACTGTTCTCTGTATTCATGGAGCGGGGGGCAATTGCCGTCATTGGGCCCATCAACTGGCTGTGTGTGATGACTGGGGTTACCGGATCATAGCGGTAGATTTGCCTGGGCACGGCCATTCTGCAGGAGAACCCTTGGATAGCATCGACGCTTACAGCAGTTTTGTAGAAGAATTAATCCAACTGCTGGATTTAAAAAGGCCCATCCTGGCAGGTCATTCCATGGGCGGTGCCATTGCCATGGAATTGGCAGCAAGACAACCAGACATACTGTCCGGACTGATTCTTATCGGGACTTTAGACCAATTCGCCGTAGCCCCTTGGTTGTTAGAAAGCTTACAATCAGGGGTTATGCCCATGTCCTTTATCAGGCTGGCTTACCATAAGAATGCTGACGAAAAACTCCTGGAACAAGCAACCCGGGAAGCGGAAAAGGTCAGTGCGCCTACATATTTGACGGATTTTCTAGCCTGCCAATCATTCCGGCTATCTGCTACCAAGGAACTATGTCATATTCCATGTTTGGTGCTTTTTGGAGCCGGTGATCGGTTAACCCCCGTCGACAGGGCAAAGGATTTAGGGCGTTTCTTCCCTGGTTACCAACTGGCTGTAGTTCAGGAAGCAGGACACATGGTAATGCTGGAGCAAAAGGACAAAGTCAATAATATCATTAAAGACTTCCTCCAAACCTCATTAGAGCATTCAAAAGAATAGAAACCAGTCCCTGATGAGTATGCTAAGGAAAAACAGCTCAAATTCGGGGTCTTCTCTATTTAAAGACTACAAGAGAGGACGGGTGCAATGGATTCCATCAGTGCAATCTTGTTTGATTTTGACGGAACTTTGGCGGATACCACCAACTTAATTATTGAATCATTTAAATACACTGTGCGAAAGCATTTGAACTACGATATTGAAGCTGAGGCTTTGTATCCTTCTTTTGGACGTCCTCTTATTGATGCCTTGGAAGAATTGGCCCCAAACCGTGGAGAGGAACTGATCAAAACTTACAGGGAATTCAACTTGCTCAATCATGACCAAATGATCAATATTTTTGACAAGGTACCGGAAACCTTAGCTGCCTTGAAAGAGAAAGGTTTAAAGCTTGGCATTGTCACTTCCAAAGCCAGGCACACCCTGGAAAAAGGGCTTGATTTGTACAACTTGGGGTCTTATTTCGATGCTATTGTAGCCTTGGAAGATACAGCCTGTCATAAGCCCCATCCGGAACCTGTTTTACATTGTCTTAAGTTGCTGGAAACTTGTCCGGAAAAAGCTTTATATGTAGGCGATAGCCCTCACGACATTAAGAGTGCTCACGAGGCAGGAGTTAAGGCCGTTGCAGTACGTTGGTCTTATCTATCCTGGGACAGTATAATCGCAGAGAATCCTGAATTTACTATTGAATCTATTGAAGAATTATTAACTATCGTCGCCAATAGCAACAACTCTTTCCAAGTAGGATAAAAAAGGTAAGGGAGGAATTGCCTTGAAGATCGGTTTTTTTACTGATAGTTACCGTCCTTACACCAGCGGGGTAGTTCGTTCTATTGAGACCTTTACCAATGAGCTGCATCGATTAGGTCATCAAGTATATATTTTTGCGCCCCAGTATAAAGATTGTGAAAAAGAACCGGGTGTCTTCCGTTACGCTTCTGTACCTTCGCCAACTAACCAGGATTTTTCGCTTCCCATACCTATCTCTTTAAAAGCCAGACCCCTGGTTAAAAAGTTAGGGCTGGATATTATTCATGTTCACTCTCCCTTTTTAATGGGACGTTTAGGTGCCCGTCTGGCTCGTTTAGAGCGGATCCC
>JAAYOX010000350.1 GCA_012520135.1 Clostridia bacterium | reverse complement strand
GTAAAAATAATAACGGCAATCCCCGAGGTAAACCCGATGGTTACAGAACGAGGAATAAATTTAATGTAAGAGCCAAGGCGAAACAGGCCCATCAGTAATAACATTACTCCGGCCATAAAGCCGGCGATTAGTAAATTTTCATAACCATATTGCATGGTAACTCCGAGCAGGATAGGAACAAATGCTCCGGTAGGACCGGCAATCTGAAATCTGGAACCGCCGAAAATTGCCACAATGGTTCCGGCGATAATCGTGGTATAGATTCCATACTCCGGCTTAACGCCTACGGCGATGGCAAAGGCCATGCCAAGGGGGATGGCTATGATCCCAACAATGGCACCGGCAATGAGGTCTTTTCTGAAAGCAGATGTGTTATAACCCTTGAATTGATCAATAAAAAAATGCGCACCCATTAATTGATCCCTCTTTCTACTTAAGTGATTGATCAACACTCTCGGGTACGCTGACGGGGTTAGCTGACGGGTTCGGGAAAGAGAGTTTCCCTACTCAATAATATGAGATTCACCCCAAGCAGTGTAACTGCGACGGGTCCCCCGCTCCCCTTATGGGGATTTAGCGTATATTTAGTTGAACTTGTATTAAACACCATTTAACACCTTTGCTTATTAGTATAGTCCACTTTAAACATTTTGTAAAGGGGGTCTTTAAAAGGCTATTTGATAGTTGTGGAAAAAGGTAAAATAGGGTAAATTGGTAACAAATATGATTTGGAGGGAAGATAATGAGTTTCTGCTGGGCTACCATAACAGTTAAAAACTTGGAAGAATCCTTGAGTTTTTATCAGGACATAGTTGGTTTGACCGTTGACAGGAGATTTCAGGCGGGACCGGGAATGGAAATCGTTTTTTTAGGCAATGGAGAAACGAAAGTAGAGTTAATAGGCAACAAAGAAGTAAAAGAAGTAAACATCGGCCCCCATATTTCCCTGGGCTTCAAAGTGGATTCCCTGGATGACAAAATGGAATTCGTAGAGGAAAAAGGCATTCCCATCCAAAGCGGCCCCTTTCAGCCTAATCCTAACACCAGGTTTTTCTTTATCCAGGACCCTAACGGCCTAACAATTCAATTTGTGGAAGTAAAATAAAGAGTATAAGCCGATCGGTGTTAATCAAAAGGCTGAATTGAAGCCGAAACTAAAGGTGCGAAGACGACTGAGCTCGTCTCCAAACCGGGGGTCGGCTTTCTCCTGCGATTAACACCGATCGGAAAACGTAGTTTGTCAACGAACAGGAAGAGACAAGGATATCCCTTTCAAACTTATGCTTGTAGATGATTTTGTACCTTTTGCCAAACCCTTTGGATGGCCTCCATAGCACCCCCGGAACCATACTTAACAGGCGGTATTCCCTGAATAATCGCTTCGGTCATCCGCCGGTCAAAGGGGATCCTGCCAATGACCTCGACTTTTTGTTCCCGGCAGTAAGCTTCTATTTCCTCACTTTTCTCCTCATCTAAATCCCATTTATTAATACAGACTGCAGCAGGCACCTGAAAATGATTTGCCAGTTGCAGAACCCTTACCAGGTCATGAAGGCCTGCAACTGTAGGCTCCGTAATCACCAGCACTAAATCAACACCTGCAATGGTAGCAATCACCGGGCAACCAATGCCCGGAGGGCCGTCTATAATAATTAATTCTTTGCTTAAGCTCTGAGCCAACTCCTTAGTTTGTTTCTTTACTTCTGCTACCAATTTGCCGGAGTTTTCTTCCCCGATGCCCAAACGGGCATAGATTAACGGCCCATAAGGGGTGACGGCTGAAAACCATTGGCCGCAGACGTTGTCCACCATTTGGATAGCCTGCTGGGGACAAAGATGGTAACACACTCCGCAGCCTTCGCAGCTGAAGGGATCAACGCGAAAACCTTGAATAGCATCAAAACGGCAGTTGCTTTCACAAATGCCACATTGGGTACATAATGCCTGAGCAATCAATGCTTTCTTCATGCCCAGGAAATCATGCCTATCTTTTATGACCGGCTGCAGCAGCAAATGTAAATCAGAGGCATCCACATCACAATCGGCCAAAATGGCATCCTCTGCCAGTGCAGCAAATGAACCCACTATAGAAGTTTTGCCTGTACCGCCTTTACCGCTGATTATCACCAATTCTTTCATTTCATAAGCCCCCATTCTACAACGTCCCATAATTTCAATAATCGGGGTCGCCATTCGGGCAGGACTTCTACCAACAGCCGCCCTTGAGCGTAAGCTTGTGCTATCCTGCGGTCAAAAGGAATACGAAGCAAAATGGGAATCTCTTTTTCCTCACAATAGGCCTCCAGTCCTATTTGATCAACACCGGTCCAGCGATTTACGACTACGCCTCTGGGTACCTCCAGCTTATCCAGCATCTCAACGGCCAGTTTTAAATCATGAAGTCCAAAAGGAGTAGGCTCCGTCACCAAGATACAGTAATCCACACCCGTACACGCTGCAACCGCCGGACAGGATGTCCCCGGAGGAGCATCAATGATGGTTGTTCCCCGGGAGTTTATCTTTTGTTTGACTGCCTGGATGATAGTAGGTGCCATCACCTCTCCAACAGCCATTCTTCCCTGGACAAAGGCCAGTTCATTTACAGATCCCGTTTCTACTTCACCCACAGGCTTATCAATCTCTAAAATAGCCTTTTGCGGGCATAAAAGGGCACATCCCCCACAGCCATGGCATAACTCAGGGAATACCAACACATGGTTTCCTATTACTGTAATCGCACCGTATTGGCAAATATCCGCACATTTACCGCAATAATCACAGCGACTTTCATCCACGCTGGGAATTTTTATATTTACTGTTTCCTTCCCTTCAAAAACCGGGTGGAGGAATAAATGCAAATTGGGTTCATCTACATCACAATCCAAAATCTGAACCTTCTCTTTCTCCCGCAAAGACCAAGCCAAATTACTGGCCAGGGTGGTTTTGCCGGTTCCGCCCTTGCCACTGGCAACTGCAACAATCATTCTCTCACCACCAATTAAATAGAATCACTTACATTGCACTCTCCAGTCCGGTAACCCAGCTAGCCATATCCGGAGCGTGGTTGTTTTCATAGTCTTCAATAGCCCCTTTATCGCAAACTTCAGCCAGCCGGTGGTCTATAGGTAAGGAACCTAGAAAAGGAATACCTGCTTGCTTCGCTTCCAGTTGACCCCGGCTTCGACCAAATAGTTCCATCTTTTCACCACATTTGGAACAAACAGCGTAGCTATAGTTTTCAACCAAGCCAAGAATGGGCAATTGCATCATATTAGCCATTTTTACAGCCTTTTTTACTACCATTCCCACTAGCTCTTGCGGAGAAGAAACCACTATCAGACCGTCTACAGGCAGGGATTGCATTACCGTAAGGGGAGCATCACTGGTACCGGGAGGTAAATCCACTAACAAGTAGTCCAATTCGCCCCAATTAACATCTGTCCAAAACTGTTTAATGGCACTTCCGATCAACGGTCCACGCCAGATAACCGGATCGTCTTCGTTAGGTAGTAATAGATTTAAGGACATAATTTTGATCCCCCCGGCACTTTCCGAAGGCGACAGCTCTTTACCACTTGGAAGACCGCGTACACCAAACATCTTAGGTATACTGGGACCGGTTATGTCAGCATCCATGATTCCCACCTTAAAGCCTTGTGTCCGAAGATTAACCGCCAACAAACCTGTAACGGTGGATTTTCCTACCCCTCCCTTCCCACTCATAACGGCGATCACCTTTTTGATACTACTCTTTGCTCCGGGCGACAGTTTTTCAGGTCTGCTCTTTTCCGACATAGGTTATACCCGTCCTTCCATAAGCTTATTTGATTTTATCTTGCATGGTACATTAACCTAACCTGTTACCTTGGTTGCGCCATCCTCTTCTGTGTCCGCCTCTCCCTTTGCCGGGATTCAAGCATTGCGGACAGGCCAAATCGCTACCGGTTTCCGGTTGCAGCCATTCATGACCACATCTACCGCACCTTACCGTCCCCGCAATTTGATAATTACCTCCTTCAATCCGAATAGCGTAGCCTTTAACCAAGGCTTCCGCCACTTTCCGGCGGGCAGCGTTAATTATCCTGACGAAAGTAGGCCGGGAAATATTCATTTTTTCGGCACATTGTTCTTGCTCCAAGCCTTCAATGTCTTTCAATCGCAGGGCCTCCAACTCTTCTACAGCCAACACAACTTCCTCCAATTCTTTTAGCGGAACTCCTACCGGTTTGAAATAAGTAGTATCCGGTAAAAACTGTACGTGACGCCATTTAGGAGGTCTAGACATAGGCATCATCCTCTCTGCCAGCGTATATTAAAAAATAGCTTTGCCATAATCTATAATCATGAGCTATAATAATGATAGAATCATTTCAGAGTTGCTAAATTAAAAAAAGAGGGCTGGGTGAAGTTACTGACTTCACCCAGGAGATGCTGCTAGTCTTGGTCCCCACCAGGACTAGCTTTTTTTTCTTTTTCCAACTGTGCCAGCCTTGATTCAATAGCCCCCAACTGTTTTTTTAAATAGTCTGCTTCTCGAGCCAAGGCAGCTGCTTCCGCCGACGGATCGTACCCGCCCCCTGCATAAGGGCTAATAGGCTCCACGGATTCTACCGGACTAAAAAAACTCGCCCGTTTCCAACCTAAACCACGACCGCGACCGCGGCCACAGCCCCAGGCACCATAACCAGGCCCCCAGCCTCTAAATCTTCCGAAAACGGAATCGAGGAATCCCGGTACGGAAAAGCCGGCACAGTAACCTGCACCTCTACCGGTCATAGGACCCAAGCCGGCCGGTCCCCTTCTGTCTCCTCTAGGCATAATCTCACCTCCTTTCAATCCTTAGTTATGACCATATGTTCATTACTCTTTATGGTTATTGTAATCCTTATCTTCAAATCTTGTCAATAGTTTTTGAGCTATTATTAATATATTTTTCTATCGTATCCAAATAATTTTTTTCATTAAACTTCAATATTATTATTGACATATGCTCATTAATGTATTTATAATGGATTCACAAAGAGTATTTTATCGCCTCAGGGGCACATTCGAAGATTACTTAACACGCCGTGAGAAAAAAGGAGGTAGGAATAAATGAAAATAGCTGTATCCGCACTGGAAGCGGGATTGTCCGCCCCGGTTGATCCCCAGTTCGGAAGGGCTAAATGGTTGGTT
>JAAYOX010000349.1 GCA_012520135.1 Clostridia bacterium | reverse complement strand
TGGCTCTGTTTGTTTTTGGTTACTATTTGACGGAAGCAGGCTGGCAGATTAGGTTAGTTCCCAACCGATCAGTGCCCAGGGAATTGACTGAATATAGAACTCCTCAAAAACCTATTGATTCTGCTGCCTACCGGTTGGATGGAGGGCCGGAACGGACCGGTCGGGGCTTTCCCCAGCGGGAGATTATCGATTTAGCTTCGGAATTTCCCGGTATTGTTTATAATCAGGGAGATCCTAGTGAAAAGAAAGTTGCTCTCACTTTTGATGACGGCCCGGATCCAGATACTACAGTACAAATTCTAGATGTTCTGAAGGAGCATGATGTAAAGGCTACATTTTTTGTCATTGGGAAGAGAGCGGAAGCAGATGAGCCGGTACTTAAGCGGATGAAGGACGAAGGACATATCATCGGAAATCATACCTGGAATCACCCTAACTTGATGAAGTTGGACAAAGAAACAATCACCAAAGAATTAATGGAAACAGAGGATTTTGTGGAAAAGGCAGTAGGGTATAAGATGAGCCTTTTCCGTTCACCTTATGGCTCTTTAAATAGGGATTATGTTAAGCAAGTAGCGGATTTAGGTTATAAGATTATTGCCTGGAACGTAGATTCCCTCGATTGGAAAAGCCTTAGCGGAGAGCAAGTGCGCACCAATATCCTGGAAAACGTTCGTAACGGATCTATAATACTGCAGCACTCTGCCGGAGGGCCCGGAGAAGATTTGAGCGGTACTGTAGAAGCGCTGCCTGTTATTATTACCACCCTTAAGAAAGAAGGCTACAAGTTTGTGACAATTCCTGAACTGTTGGATATACCTTATCAAAAAGAGAAATGATCAAAAATACTTGACAGGGCAAGCAGGGACAAGTTATAATTGTCTTTGTTAAGGTGTTCCGGCACCTTTGCAGGTTGAGCGGAAGTAGCTCAGTGGTAGAGCACCGCCTTGCCAAGGCGGGGGTCGCGGGTTCGAATCCCGTTTTCCGCTCCATTTTTAATTAATTTATGTCTTGAGCTTGTTAAGCCTCGGCAGTTACAGCCTGTCCGAGGTGTTGTTCTATTTGTAACACCTTTTTAGTGTTTTTTTTGCAGGAAATGATTGGCGGGAAGCGAAGTAGGATATTACTAAGTTGTGTATAATAGATACCACAAGTTACGATTTAGAAAACAAATACATATAAATGAATAGGAACAGGGGGAGCATAAATGAAAGCCAACGTGGAAAAGATAGAAACCAACCAGATGATGCTGGAAGTGGAGGTGGATAGCCAGGAACTGGAGAAGGCTGCGAACCAGGCCTATCGCAGACTGGTACATAAATATAATATCCCCGGCTTCCGTAAAGGAAAGGTTCCAAGGTCTGTTTTTGAAAAGTATGTTGGAACCGAATTCTTATACCAAGAAGCTGCAGACGGTTTGCTTCCCAGTGCCTACTCCAATGCGGTGAAGGAGACAGCCATTGAGCCAATTGACCAACCCGAGTTGGAAATAGTCCAATTGGAGGCAGGCAAGCCTTTTATCTTCAAAGCTAAGGTAACGGTAATGCCGGAAGTGAGCCTGGGTGAATATAAAGGTTTGGAAGTTGAAAAACAGGTAGTGGACATTACCGACGAACAAGTAGATAATTACTTGAAGTCCCTTCAGGAGCGTCATGCCCAGCTTGTTACTCTGGAAGAGGGTCAAGTTGAGAATGAAGATATAGCCATCATTGACTTTGAAGGATTTTTGGAGGAAGAGGCATTTGAAGGGGGTAAAGGAGAAGACCATCCTTTGGGAATTGGTTCCAATACTTTTATTCCCGGTTTTGAAGAGCAGTTAATTGGTTTAGCCGTTGGCGAGGAAAAAGACGTGA
Source organism: Clostridia bacterium (assembly GCA_012520135.1). Classification (GTDB taxonomy): domain Bacteria; phylum Bacillota; class DULZ01; order DULZ01; family DULZ01; genus JAAZDD01. Next base: position 2,712 of record JAAYOX010000349.1, on the reverse strand, counting down.
GGGTGACCTTCCCGGATGACTATCATGCCGAGGAATTAGCCGGTAAAGAAGCTATTTTTAAAGTTAAAGTTAAAGGTATTCGTCGTAAACAACTGGCTCCTTTAGATGATGAATTTGCTAAAGATGTGAGCGAATTCGATACTTTAGAGGAGTTAAAAGCTGATGCCAGGGAAAAGTTGGAGCAGAATGCCAAAGCCAGGGCTGAGGCTGCTGTTAGAGAGCAGGTAGTAGATCAAGCTGCAGCTAATGCTCAGGTCGAGATACCGCAAGTGCTCATTGAACGTCAAATAGATTACATGCTTGGAGAATTGAACTATAGTTTGCAGATGCAAGGTTTAGGTTTGGAACAATACATGCAGTTTATGGGTAAAAATGAAGATGAGCTGATAGACGAATTCCGTGAGCGGGCACACAAAACAGTGTTGTCGGAACTGACATTGGAAGCCATTGCCAAAACGGAAAACATTGAGGCTACCGATGAGGATGTCAATGAGGAATTGCAAAAGATTGCTGATCGTTACCAGCAGGATATAGAAGAAGTACGGCAAAATATTACTATGAACAACCGGCTTGAGGATTTAAAACACAGTATTGCATTGGATAAAACAGTGGAATTTCTGGTTGAAGCAGCCCAAATTAAAGAAGTTGCCGGAGACGAAAAATAAATTCATAGGAGAGCGAGGTTGAGACAATGTCGGTTCTGGTGCCAATGGTGGTGGAACAGACTAATCGTGGGGAAAGGGCGTATGATATTTACTCCAGGTTATTAAAAGACCGTATCATCTTTTTGGGTAGTGCCATAGATGATCATGTAGCTAATTTAGTGATTGCCCAGCTGCTGTTTTTAGAAGCTGAGGATCCTGATAAGGATATTAACCTTTATATTAACAGTCCCGGCGGTTCCATTTCTGCCGGCATGGCCATTTACGATACCATGCAGTATATTAGGCCTGATGTTTCCACTATTTGTGTAGGGTTGGCTGCCAGCATGGGTGCTTTCCTCTTGGCAGCCGGTACCAAGGGTAAGAGAAAGGCTCTGCCTAATAGTGAAGTCATGATTCATCAGCCTTTAGGAGGCACCCAGGGACAGGCGGTGGACATTGAAATCCACGCCAAGCGGATCATCAAGATCCGGGATAGTTTGAATAAAATACTGGCGGAGCGTACTGGCCAGCCCTTGGAGCGAATAGCTAAAGACACCGACAGAGACTTCTTCATGACCGCCATGGAAGCCAAGGAGTATGGTATCATTGATGATGTAATTTCCCATCGAGAACAGCTTCGCAAATAACACAGGCGAGGTGAAATTATGTATAAATATACCGATGAGAAAGGGCAGTTGAAATGCTCTTTTTGCGGCAAACCTCAAGACCAAGTAAAAAAGCTGGTGGCGGGTCCGGGGGTCTATATCTGCGATGAGTGCATTGAACTGTGTAACGAGATCATCGAGGAAGAGCTCAGTGAAGAATTCGGGCTGGATGTTGGCGAAATTCCAAAGCCTGTAGAGATTAGAGAGATTCTCGATCAATATGTAGTCGGTCAGGATAGTGCTAAAAAGTCCTTAGCAGTAGCCGTTTATAACCACTATAAGCGGATTAATTTAGGGATGAAAATTGAGGACGTGGAGCTGCAGAAATCCAACATTGTCATGTTAGGCCCTACCGGTAGCGGTAAAACTTTGCTGGCTCAGACATTGGCTCGTATTCTCAATGTACCTTTTGCCATTGCTGACGCTACTTCTTTGACGGAAGCAGGCTATGTAGGGGAAGATGTGGAAAACATCCTGCTAAAACTGATCCAAGCAGCCGATTATGATGTAGAGAAAGCTGAAAAGGGCATCATCTATATTGATGAGATCGATAAAATTGCCCGGAAATCGGAGAATCCTTCTATTACCAGGGATGTATCCGGTGAAGGAGTGCAGCAGGCTTTACTGAAGATCCTTGAAGGCACGGTTGCCAGTGTGCCCCCTCAAGGCGGCCGCAAGCATCCTCATCAGGAATTCATCCAATTGGATACCACCAATATCCTGTTCATCTGTGGCGGTGCCTTTGACGGTATTGATAAAATTATTCAAAATCGGATTGGCCAAAAGTCATTAGGGTTCGATGCCGAAATCAGAGGCAAGCAAGATAAGCCCATCGGCGAAATCCTGAGGAATATTTTGCCCGGGGATTTGCTGAAGTATGGCTTAATTCCGGAGTTTGTCGGCAGGCTGCCGGTAATAGTTACCTTGGATGCCTTGGATGAAGATGCTTTCGTTCGTATTTTGACGGAACCGAAGAACGCACTAGTGAAGCAATACCAGAAGATATTCGAGTTAGACGGAGTTGAACTGGAGTTCAAGCCGGAAAGTCTCCAAGCTATAGCTCAGGAGGCTATCAAGCGAGAGACGGGAGCCAGAGGACTCAGAGCCATTTTGGAAGACATCCTGTTAAATGTAATGTACGAACTGCCTTCCCGGAAAGATATTACCAAGTGTGTGATTACCAAAGACGTAGTGGTTAATAAAGAAGAGCCACTTCTGTTGACGGAAACCAGGAAGAAGAAAAAGGAAGAATCTGCTTAAGACGCCCGAGAGGGCGTTTTTTTATTGCCTAGGAAATTATATTGATTTTTCAAAAACTAATTGCTTCCCAAATGTAGATGTGGTAGGGTTTTGTCTATGAAGGGAATTATACGGAAAATCTTCTCTGAGCATTGGGAAGACTT
>JAAYOX010000348.1 GCA_012520135.1 Clostridia bacterium | reverse complement strand
CGGATATCCGGTCATCATGTCACCCCTTGAAGTGCAATTTGTGGTTATAGAGTTCCCGCCTACCTGGCCAAATATACAAAAAAGCCGCTGGCAGCGGCTTTAAGGTTGTGGGTTAATCAGGGTTCTCTGTTTAAAATGGTCCATTATTCCTCTTTGCTCTAACCAATCTTTTGTTTTACCGGTGATAATGATGGGTAGCTTTGATAATTTACCCAGATTAGAAGAACCGGTTAAGATCATTAGAGAACGAAAATCATAGATAAACTCATTAAAGTAAGCCAACAGAGCTTCTTCCGAGTGGTCCATCAAGAGTTTAACGGCGGGACCGGCAATGCCTACTAAATCTGCCCCTAGGCTTAAAGCTTTAATAGCCTCCAAAGCAGAACGGATACCGCCTGAGGCAATTACAGTAACGGGTAAACACCTGGTAGTTACTTCTGCTATAGACACTGCAGTAGGAATACCCCATCCCTCAAAAACAGAAGGAAGTGCCAGGCCTTGGCGGTATCGCTCAATGGTAGCGAAATTTGTACCCCCTTGGCCACCCACATCCATGTATTTGATGCCTCTTTGCCACAGTTCCTGGGCCGTTTCAGCGGATAAACCGAAGCCAACTTCTTTGACGATTACCGGAACCGGCACTTTTTCTGCCACGGCGGCAATACTATCTACTATTCCACTGAAATTACGGTCACCTTCGGCCATGGCTAATTCCTGTGCTAAATTCAAATGCAACTGAAGACCGTCAGCTTCCAACATTTCCACTGCTTGTAAAGCCTCATCGGGGGAACACAAAGCACCCAAATTGGCAAAAATGAGCCCGTGAGGGTTTTCCTTACGGGCAATCATATAACTTGACTTCAGTACCGGATTCGACAGGGCGAGCCGTTGGGAGCCAACGGCCATTCCGATTCCTAATTCTTTAGCCACCCGCGCCAGTGATCTATTGATCTGGGTGGACAGTTCAGGTCCTCCTGTAATTGCGTTGATCAGTAAAGGCATCTCCAGCCTTTTGCTCCCAAAGCAAAAAGCTGTATCGATGTCCTGAAGGCTTAAAGAGCTGGTGGCGTAATGAATTAAACGGATATCTTCAAAACCGGTAGTCAGAGGACCATCAGTCAAACTTTTGGCTAACTGCAAATGGTCCAGTTTACGTGTTAAGTTCTCGTCCTTATGCATTGTTTCCTTCTTCAAATAATTCACCGAAAAGGTCTCCTAATTTTACTCCGGAGTTCTCTTCTTCCTGTACCGGCTGTTCTACTTTTTCCGGCTTAGGACGCTCTTGGTTGCGAGCTTCTTTCAGACTGAGACTCATCCGGTGTGCTTGCTGGTCAACACCAAGAACCTTAACGGGTATTTCTTCGCCAACCGAAACCACATCTTCGGTCTTTTCCACATGATGGTTTGCCAGTTGAGAAATATGCACCAGACCTTCAATGCCGGGTTCTACTTCCACAAAAGCACCGAAGGAAGCAATTCTCAACACTTTACCCTGGACAATATCTCCTACAGGATAGCGTTCTTCTGCTGTATCCCAGGGGTTAGGCAACAGCTGTTTCAATCCCAAGGAAACTTTTTCAGCTTCCCGATCTACCCCAAGTACTTTTACTTCAATTTCCTGTCCCTCAGATAGTACATCTCTTGGATGATCTACTCTTCCCCAGGACAGTTCAGAAACGTGCAGCAATCCGTCAATGCCGCCGATATCAACAAAGGCACCAAAATTGGTCAGGCGTCTTACAATACCCGGAATAACTTGTCCTTCAGCCAGACTGGCCCAGGTAGCCTCTCTCAGTTGCTCATATTCTTCATCGAGAATAGCCTTTTGAGAGAGAACAACTTTGTTTTTGCTACGATCCAATTCAATTACCCGCAGTCGCAGCTCTTTGTTTAAATATTGATTCAGGTCTTCTACGTAACCCCGTTCTATTAACGAGGCAGGCACAAATCCTCGTACACCGATGTCTACCAGTAAACCACCCTTAACAACTTCAATTACGGGTGCTTTTAGCTCTTCACCGGTTTTCAAAGCGCTTTCTAACGTTTCCCAGGTAACTTGACGATCGGCTCTTCTTTTTGACAATACGGGATGTCCTTCTTCATTTTCTACGCGTAAAACGAAAACTTGAATCTGATCTCCCACAGCTACAACATCACTTGGGTTATCAATAGGCCGATTAGACAGTTCGTTCAAAGGAATGATTCCCTCGGACTTGCCGCCCACATCAACCATTACATCATTATCATTAACCTGAACTACTGTGCCGGTAATGATATCGCCTCGATGTAATTCCTGGGGATTACTAGCTAAATCCAGATCAACTTCCTCCCCCTTATCAGCTGGACCGGTTTCTTGTATGACTGCTGCCTCCTCTTCGGGGGTTCCAGCCTCCTGAACCTCCTCCGGCTTCAGTGTTTTTTCTTCGTTCAGCTCTGTCATTCTTTCAACAACCTCCTCGATAATCCAATCTGGAGTAGAGGCACCAGCTGTAACCCCCACCCTCTGTGCATTATTAAACCAATGGGCCTCAAGCTCACCGGCCTCTTCAACATGATATGTCGGTGTACCTGTCCCCTGGCAAATGCTCGCTAATTTTTTGGTGTTAGCACTGTTTTTTCCACCTATGACTATCATCAGATCAACTGTCTGAGCAAGCTTAAAAGCTTCTTCTTGTCTAATTTTTGTAGCACTGCAAATAGTATTATATACTTTTAGATCGGCAGTCTTCTCTTGAAGCACACCGATTACTTGCTCTAAAACGTTTATCTCTAAAGTAGTTTGAGCTACAACCCCGATTTGGGGGTAATATGACAGTCTTTCTGCCTCTGCTGCATTTTTAACTACAATAGCCTGACCCTGTGCCCACTCCACGATTCCTTTGACTTCAGGGTGTTCTCTATCACCAACGACTACAACTTGTCGGCCGCTTTCGGCCAAATCTTGTGCAATGGTTTGGGCTTTTCTGACGAAGGGACAGGTAGCATCAATCGCTTCAAGCTCTCTTTCTTCCAGTAGTGCCATGGTTTTCGGACCAACACCATGAGAGCGAATAATCACTTTGCCTTCTTCTATGTCATGGGGACTTTCAACCTTAGTTATGCCCATATCCGCCAATTTTTCTACTACTTGGCGATTATGAATCAGAGGGCCTAATGTGTATATTTTGTTCTCTGAATTGCCATATTTGGAGGCAATTTCTAAAGCTCTTTTAACCCCAAAACAAAAGCCTGCCTTGGGTGCTAAAACAATTTCCAAACTGATTCACCCGCGAAAAATGTTGTATGCTTATATTTTATGCCTAATGCCAAACATTATTATCTTTCGTGAAAAAGTAATAAAATCCTGCAAAAACAAAGAAAGGTTTCGCAGTTTCCATGGATTTAAGGATTTTTCAATGACTCGACAGCCTGTTCCATTTCTCTGGTAAGCTGTTCAATCTGTTCATCCTGAAGTTTTCCTTGATGAGTTTCATGCCAGGAAATGACGGGACCGATGTTTACTTTTAGTTTACCAAATAAGAAGAACCGTGCCAAGGATCTGGTGCCTGTTATAGCCACCGGCAAGACCGGACTTTTGCTTTTAAGGGCAATCGCTGCTGTACCTGGCCTAAACACTACTGTAGCTACATTCTTGCGGGTACCTCCCTCGGGGAAAATACCCAATACTTCTTCATTGGCCAATACTTTAAGGGAGTTCTTCACTGCCTGGAAGTCTGTTTTTGAACGATTAACGGGAAAAGCTCCTAAGTGGGTGATCAGCGATTTAAGTACAGGGATATGGAAAAGTTCCTCTTTGGCCATAAAGCGAATCTGCCTGGGAATGCTTGCTCCCAATACAATGGGATCCAGTACGCTCACATGGTTGGCAATCACAATGAGCTTTCCCTGTGAAGGCACATGCTCTAGGCCATTTACCTCCAGCCTATTCCACAATTTCAACAGGCACAGGGCAAGCAATCTGAGAACTTTATATACCAACCTTACTGCACCTCCTGTTGATATTTCTCCACAATTAAGCTCGCTACTTCCTCAATGGAAAGCTCAGTAGTATCGATGACTATGGCATCTTCCGCCACTGCCAGGGGAGCAATTTCACGACTCTGATCCGCTAAATCCCGGGCGGCAATATCACGCTCTATTTCTGCCAAGGTAACTTGATTGCCTTTATTTACTAATTCTTGGTGACGTCTGCGGCTTCTTTCCTCCAGTGAAGCCGTCAAAAAAAACTTAAACGGAGCATCCGGTAATACGGTGGTACCTATATCTCTTCCATCCATGACAACGCCCCCTGAGGAAGCGGCCTTTTGCTGTAATCGGGTCAGCTCCTGCCGGACTTCCCCATAAGAAGAGAGGACCGAAACCCAATGAGTAACTAGAGGTTCCCTGATCTCCTGGGTTACATCGGTTCCATCGCAAAAGATCTTTTGGGGACCTCCCTGGCAATCCTGGGCAAAAGTGATTAGGGTATTTTGAGCCAGGGTGGCTAAAACTTCCTCCGTAAAAGGCAGTTTAAGGGTCAATGCTTTCCAGGTTAAAGCCCTATACATGGCACCGGTATCAATGTAGACTAAACCTAATTTTTGAGCTACTAGCCTAGCTACGGTGCTTTTTCCGGCTCCTGCCGGTCCGTCTATCGCAATATTTGGTCGCATCTTTACACCTCATTTATGGATTTGGCCCGATATAGTTTGCAAGGTTTCGAAAAAATTCGGAAAAGAAACATTTACTGCTGCTGCATCGTTAATGGTAGAAGTTCCGGCAGCCCTTAAAGCCATAACAGTCATTGCCATAGCAATCCGGTGATCTCCGTAGGAATTGCAGTCGGCGGCAATAATTTCTTCGGTACCGGTAATTATCATGCCATCGGATACTTCCTCTACTTGAACACCAAAACGGGATAACTCCCGGGTTATCGCTTTAATGCGATCCGTTTCCTTTAATCTAAGTTCGCCGGCTCCCCGGATGATTGTGGTGCCCCGGGCTAGAGAAGCCGCAACAGCTAAAATAGGAATTTCGTCTATTAGAGAGGGAATCCAATGTGGTTCAACAGTAATCCCTTGAAGTGGACTATATTTGACCATTAAGTCGGCCACAGGTTCACCAGCTTCCTCTCTCTCATGGAGGATTTGGATCGCGGCACCCATGGCCTGCAAAGCCTTTAGAATCCCCGTGCGGGTAGGATTTACACATACATTTTTAATTAACAACTCTGATCCGGGGATAATCAGAGCTGCTACTATGAAAAAGGCAGCTGAGGAAATATCACCGGGAATCGAGATTTCCTGGCCCTTAAGAGGCTGTCCCGGTTCCAAAATTACTGTACGTCCTTTGGCAGTGATGCAAGCACCGAATGCCATTAGCATTCTTTCCGTATGGTCCCTTGATGGCAAGGGCTCTATTACGGTAGTAGTTCCCATGGCATTAAGCCCTGCAAGCAAGATGGCACTCTTTACCTGAGCGCTGGCTACGGGAGAATGGTAAGTGACACCGTATAATTGCCGACCCTGAATATAAAGAGGAGCATTCCGGTTATTATTTCTCCCCCTGATGCAGGCTCCCATTTCAGTCAGAGGAATGATGATACGTTCCATTGGCCTTTTTCTGATGGAGTCGTCACCGGTTAAGATACTCATGAACCGTTGGCCGGCTAAAAGACCTGATAATAGGCGAATAGTGGTGCCCGAATTGCCTACATCCAGAACGTTCTCCGGTTCGGTCAGCCCTGCCGGTCCCCTACCTGTTATGACATAGTGTCCCGGGCCCAATTTCTCTATTTCCACTCCTAAAGCCGACAGGATAGTCAGCGTTCGCAAACAATCTTCTCCTTCCAGGAAGCCTCTAATCCTGGTTTGTCCCTGAGCTATGGCACCTAAAATGGCGGCCCTGTGGGAAATAGATTTATCACCGGGAACTTCTATTTCACCAAGCAACGGCCCTGAAGGTTGTACCTGGAATTTCAAATCTTTTCCTCCCCTGTAGCATGGTTCAGGTAATAATGGGATAAGAACCTAATATTTTAAGCATAGCCGCTTTTGTTTTCAATTTAGTTAAAGTATCCAGAACAGTTTTGTCCTGGAGGTGTCCCCAAAAGTCAATAATGAAGAGATACTCCCCCAGTTCTTTTTTTGTAGGCCGGGATTCTATTCTGGTCAGGTCTAAATTGGCATCAGCAAATCCTTTTAATATTTCATAAAGACTACCGGGGCGGTTATAAGGCAATGCCACCACTATAGAGGTTTTCAATGAAGAATTATTATTTTTTGGTATTGCCTCTTTACCTTCTTTTTTACCTAACACCCAAAACCGGGTTTTGTTGTCACTAAAGTCTTGAATTTTTTCTGCCAGAACAGTTAGCCCATATTTTATAACTGCATCCTTGGAAGTAACAGCAGCAATGCCGGGGGCATTCTGAGCGACGAGCCTGGCTGCTTCGGCAGTGCTGGTAGCCTGTAGCAAAGAAGCATGTTTTAGATTATTTTGTAAGTATTCATGGCATTGAGACAGTGCCTGGGGATGTGAGTAAACAGCGCTAATTTCCGATAAAGGGATCCGTTGACTAGTTGCTAAATAATGTTCAATACTTAGGCTTATTTCCCCTAAAATCTCAATGTCTTCAATTCTGATCAAATAGTCCTGGGTAACATTGACGGCTCCCTCAATCGAATTCTCAACGGGAACCACAATTTGGTGCAGTTCTCCTGCTTCTAACTCGTGAAACAGTTGGGGAATTCCGGTTCTCCCCTCCCCTAACCAGGATGTCCCCCGGACCCAATGTAGCCAAATGTGGGCAGCTTTTTCCGAAAAGGTCCCTTCAGGACCCAAATAGCCAAGTTTTAACATTATTGTTTCTCCAATTGTCTGTTTACTGCATGAGCTACTGCTCTTACTTGTTCCATCAGAGAAAGAAAATTATCCAAGGTCAAGGATTGAGGTCCATCGGATAACGCTTCACTGGGTGCAGGATGAACTTCAACCATTAACCCGTCGGCACCGGCAGCCACCGCTGCCAAGGCCATAGGAGTAACCAAGTGCCATTTGCCGGTACCATGGCTGGGATCCACGATGACCGGTAAGTGTGTCAAGTGCTTAAGCACCGGTACACTGCTGATATCCAGAGTGTTGCGAGTATAGTTTTCAAAAGTACGTATTCCTCTTTCGCAAAAGATCACATTGAAATTTCCTTCAGCCATAATATATTCGGCAGCTAAAATCCACTCTTCAAAAGTAGCACATGCCCCCCTCTTTAGCAAGACGGGCTTATTTGTTTTTCCCACAGCCTTTAGTAATTGGAAGTTTTGCATGTTACGAGCGCCGACCTGAAGAATATCCGCATATTCTGTCACGATGGAGACGAACTCCACTCCGGTAACCTCAGTAACTATCTTTAAGCCGGTTTCCCTTCTAGCTTTAGCCAAAAGTTTTAGTCCCTCTTCCTCTAAACCCTGAAAGGAATAGGGAGAAGTCCGGGGTTTATAGGCACCGCCTCGTAGGATGGTGGCACCTGCTTTTTTTACCCCGTGAGCAACAGATAGCAATTGTTCTTCATTTTCCACGGCACAGGGTCCGGCCATTACGTGGATTTCCTTGCCGCCTATCACTAAATCCCCTACCTGAATACGGGATTGTTCCGGCTTCAGGTCCCTTCCTGCCAGCTTGAATGGATGGAGAATAGGTACTACTTTTTCCACTCCGGGCATAGCCTCCACAGCCATCCCGGCAAGTCTTTCTTTAGTATTTTCTCCAATGACACCAATAACTGTTCGAGATACCCCTTCTGAGATATGTAATTGAAATCCTGCCTTGGACAATCTATCGAGAACATTATCTACCGACTGCTTTGATGCTTGATGCTGCATGACTACAATCATTTACCAACATCCTCCCGGTTAAGGTGGTTATAACGGTGATTCACTAATGGTGCCGTCAGGATTCAATAAATAATAAAGACCGTAAACATCAGATACCTTAAGAGTTGAAGAGGTACCAGGAACAATCAAGTAAAGAGAACTGTTTTCAGGAATTGTTAATTTTGTTTTTCCTTTGACATCGATTAAAAAATTGTTAATTCCTTCATAATCTTTATAGTCATCGAGGCTTGGAAGATATTTGATAACGGGTTGAAAGTAATCTTTACATTCCTTGGGGCTTTCCTGTCCCAGAAACAACAGCCGGTCCAGGCGACAGAAGGTCACCAGTTCTTGAATAACGTAGCGGGGAGTGTTTTGAAACACACCGACGGTGCTAATAAACGGTGGCAGTCGAAATATAATTTCCCTCGCTCGTTCAGGATTAACATATCGCCTGCTCTTGGGTTCCAACACAAAGCCAAGGGCATCCATCCCTTTCTGAATAGCCATCCAAGCTTCTTCCCAGGTCGTGATGCCGGACAACATTTTCCGCATACCAATCTCACTCCTTATCCCTGAAATGAACAAGATCCGGTCTTAATTGTTTCGTCTGTCCTAAATAGATATGGCGGATTTGTTGCTGGGACAATGGAGTATTGACATGCATCAAAACCCTTATGGTCCGGGGAAGATCCGGTGCTTCATATTGTTGTACATCAAGCAAGGGCACATACTGCCAGCCTAAATCACGAGCTGCTTTAGCAGGAAAAGCAGCGTTGAGATCACCGGTAGTGGAAAAAATGATGCTGACAATATCATCTACCGGGATGTTGTTTTCCCCGGTCATCTTAAGCAATAATTGGGACGTAGCTTCCCAAATTGCCTCCGGCGTATTCTGAGTTACCGAAGTTGCTCCTCGGATGCCTCGAACCCTAATCTCTGACAAATTTTCCAACCCCTCTTTTACGGAACTGCTCGGTGCCCCAGTCCAATGGCTACTTCATCCAAATGAACTAATCCAATACCAAAAAAGACAGCTACACTAATGTGATCATTAATCCGGGCAATACCGATTTT
>JAAYOX010000347.1 GCA_012520135.1 Clostridia bacterium | reverse complement strand
CTTGGGACTTATCGAGGGAGATATTCATTCCCCTGATTTGATAGCCAAGCCTTTTATGGAGGATGAACTTATCTTAATCTGTGCCCCTACTCATCCCTGGGCAGCAAAGGGAACAATCCAGCCGGAAGAACTAAAGAATCAGGGTTTTATTGTCCGCGAAGAAGGAAGCGGCACCCGGGAACTTTTTGCTTCAGTGATGTTATCTCATAAAATTCCCTGGAAAATCGCCGGCATCCATAACAATCCTGAATCCACTAAGAATGCGGTAGCCGCCGGTTTAGGTATTGCCGTGATTTCCAAACTGCTGGTGCAGAAGGAAATAGAGCGAGGGGAATTGGTTCCCGTTAAAATCCACGGCATTTCCTTCAAGAGGCACTTTCATCTTGTCTATCACAAAAACAAATATTTTTCTACCGGGATGAAACAATTTGCGGACTTATGCTGTCTTAACCTGTATTAACTTGACCGGTTCGACGGGCAGGATTTGGAGGCTAAAAGAGAATAAAATAAGGCTGATAATGTTTTGTGGAGCGGGCGTTGTGCCCACAGCCGTCGGCAGCTTGCTGCCGGTAACGGCGTAGGGGCTTCGCCGTAGCGAAACAAACATTATCAGCCTTATGTTATTGATTAGCTATACTTCATTCTTCTTGCATAAAAGGATACCGGTAATCCGCCGGCGGAATCAAGTTTTCTTTGATGGTTCTGGGGCTGACCCAGCGCAGCAGATTTAACTTGCTTCCCGCCTTGTCGTTGGTGCCGGAGGCTCTCCCTCCGCCGAAAGGCTGCTGCCCTACCACGGCGCCGGTAGGCTTATCATTAATGTAGAAGTTTCCGGCAGCATGAGTGAGCTTTTCCTCCAAGTAAACAATGGCCGACCGGTCACGGGCAAAAATGGCTCCCGTTAAGCCATAAGGGGAAGTGGTGTTGCAAAGCTCCGCAGCTTCCTCCAGTTGATCATCGTCATACACATACACGGTAAGTACCGGTCCGAAGATTTCTTCTTCCATCGTTTTAAAACGGGGATTAAAGGTTTCGATGATGGTCGGTTCAATGAAAAAGCCTTCTTTATCGTCGTATTTGCCCCCACAGAGAATAGTAGCCTCAGAGCTGGAAGCGGCGTAATCGATGTACCCTTTAATAGTATTGAAGGCATTTTGATCAATGACGGCTCCCATAAAATTGGTAAAGTCGACTACATCACCCATCTTAACGGTAGCTGTCTCCGCCAGCAGTTTCTCCTTGACAACGGGCCAAATACTTTCAGGGATATAGGCGCGGGATGCGGCGGAGCATTTTTGCCCTTGGTATTCAAATGCCCCCCGGACGATAGCGGTCACCAGTGCGTCCACATCCGCCGAGGCATGGGCGAAGATAAAGTCTTTGCCTCCCGTCTCTCCCACCAGCCGGGGATAAGCTTTATAGTTTTTGAGATTTTGCCCTACGGTTTCCCACATACCCTGGAACACTTCCGTGGAGCCGGTAAAATGAACGCCGGCCAAGTTGAGATCCTTCATTACCAGTTCCCCTACCTCGGCACCGGAACCGGGAATGAAGTTAATCACCCCGTCAGGCAGGCCCGCTTCCTGGAGTACTTTCATCACATAATAGTTGGAATAAACCGCCGCCGACGCCGGCTTCCAAACTACCGTATTACCTGCCATGGCCGGGCTGGTAGGCAGGTTCCCGGCAATAGCCGTAAAATTAAAGGGAGTTACCGCAAAGATAAAACCTTCCAAAGGACGCCATTCTAACCTGTTCCAGGCATCAGCGGTAGATGCAGGCTGCTCCTGATAGATTTCCGTCATATAGTAAGCATTGAATCGGAGAAAGTCGATGAGTTCACAGGCGGAATCGATTTCCGCCTGAAAGACGGTTTTACTCTGGCCCAGCATGGTGGCAGCATTGAGAGTAGCCCTCCATGGACCCGCCAACAGTTCCGCTGCCCTTAAGAAGATAGCCAGGCGGTGTTCCCAGGGCATCCTTTCCCACTCTTTTTTGGCGGCCAAAGCTGCCTCAATGGCCATTTGCACTTCTTTTTCCCCGGCCTTATGATAAGTGGCCAGCACATTCCCCCGGGCATGGGGTTCGATGCATTGACCTGTTCTGCCGGTCCTTACTTCCTTACCTCCGATGATCAAAGGAATATCAATTTTTTCCTGCCGCATTGCCTGTAGGCGAGCCTTTAATGCTGCCCTTTCCCGGCTGCCGGGGCCATAGGCTAATACCGGTTCATTCTGAGGCACCTTGACTTGAAAATAACCGTTAGACATCATAATCCCTCCCTGTTTTTAGACTACTGACGGTTCCATCACAAAATCCCCGTGACGGAATCGATCTAATTCCAGTTTTTCAATAGGCATGACCGGTTCCTCTCCTAAAACCACCTCCGCCAGGATCTGGCTGGTCATGGGAGCGATCATAAATCCGTGACCGCTGAAACCGGCGGCTACAAAGAAACCTTCCACTTCCGTTTTTCCCAGCACCGGATTGGCGTCAGGGCTCATATCGTAAAGACCGCCCCATTGCCGGACTACCCGCAATTTTCTTAAAGGAGGCAGCAGCGTCACCGCTTGCCGGGCCACATCCTCTAAAAACTGCCAGCTGGATTGAATATTGAAACTTTCCGGCTCATTAGGGTCATTGACTCCCATGATAAAGCTGCCGTGGGGAGTCTGCTGGCAATACAGCCTGTGGTAAAAGGAAATAACCATGGGATCCTGCACCGGTTCCACCGGTTCCGTCACCAGGGCCTGGTGCCGTTCCGCATAAACCGGGAGTTCCAGACCCGCCATGCGTCCGATTACCGCCGCATGGGCTCCGGCGCAGTTAACTACTACCGGTGTCTCAATCGTTTCCCGGTTGGTAACTACTCCCCGCACCACGCCTTTCTCAACCACAATACCCGTTACTTCCGTAAAAGTCTCAATTTTAGCTCCCAGTCTCTTGGCCGCATCGGCGTAGGCTTGGGTTACCAGAAAGGGGTTGGCATGACCGTCGGTGGGACAATAAGTGGCCCCGATCAATCCCTCTGTATTGAGATGAGGTACGATTTCCTTGGCTCCTTGGGGATCAACCATCGTCACGGGAATATCCAATCCCTGCTGGAGTGCCACATTCTGCTTGAACTGGTCCCACTGGGCTTCAGTGTAAGCCAACAGCAGGTAACCTTTTTGTTTGAATTCGATGTCACCCCTGAATTCCAGTTCCTCATTCATCCGCTCAAAACGCTTCACACTTTCCCTGGCCAACCAGGCATTCATTTCACTGCCCCACTGCTGGCGCACTCCTGCCCCGCAGCGACCGGTAGCTCCCGAAGCCAGGTACTGCTTCTCCAGTACCAGCACCCGCTTAACACCCTTTTTCGCCAAATGATAGGCCAGGGCACAGCCCATGACACCGCCGCCGATAATGACTACATCAGCCGTTCTAGCCATCATAGCCACCTCCCCCGGCCAAAATCCCTAATTTGATTCCTTTAGCGGGAGGCCGGAAAGTGGGCATCATTATTTCTTCCAAACTCTGACCGGTGACTTTGGCAATTTCCTCCGCAATCAGCATCCGGCAAGTTCGCCCTTGACACTGGCCCATACCCGCCCGGCTGATCCGTTTGATTTCATCGATGGTATGGAAGCCCCGGGCAATCAGTTCCCTGATTTCCCCTAAAGTCAGGTCTTCGCAACGGCAAATAATCGTCCTGTCATCCACCGGCCTCACCTCTCCACCTTAATATTGCGTACCGTCATGCCTAGTTCTCTTGGCACGGCCAGCCAGATCAGGGCCGTCCGATCCATGGCTTTCGTCTGCTGTACTTTGAGCACCCGGGCCTTGCCCACCGTTTTTCCTTCCCGGTCCAAGGCGCTAACTGTAATTCCTTCTTGGGGGAGGGGCAGGTATTCATAAGGAATCTTTACTAAAGTCTCCGTATCCGAGTAGCTTTCATCTACTACAAAAATAGCCAATCCCGGACAGCGGAACATACAATTGCCACAGCCGTTGCAGTTTTCCCTGATTAAAACCGGCGGGTTG
>JAAYOX010000346.1 GCA_012520135.1 Clostridia bacterium | reverse complement strand
TGGGTATGCTCTACAATTACAATTTAGCTAAGGCACAATTGCGGTACGGTATTTTTGTGGGTGGCGGCGGGGCTGCCCAAGGTGGAGCTGGTTTCTAATGCTTTGGAGTACTGATAAACGATCTCAAATTCTCCAGGCGGCCTTTAAGCTGTTTGCCCAAAAAGGTTTTTTCCATACCACCGTGGAAGAAGTGGCTCAGGAGGCTGGGGTAGGTAAAGGAACAGTGTATGGCTATTTTGCCAGCAAACAAGAAATGTTACATCAGATGCTCTGTTTTGCCACTGATTATTATTTCGACAAGTTTTATGAAGTGATGGAAGGAAATGGCGGATTGAGAGAGAAATTAGAAACTATCGCCCGTGAACATTTCCGTTTTTTCAACCGGCATAAAGATGTGGCCAGGGTCATTCTTTTTGAACATCGGCATATTACTGATGATCTGGGAGATTGGCTCATTCAAAAAGAACAGCGGCGAATTAACTTTTTGGAAGAAACTCTACGGCAGGCGGCAGAAGCAGGGGAGATTCGCCCGGTGGATTACCAGGTGGCAGCCCGGATGATTACCGGTTCTTTGTGGAATGTGGGAATGGAGTTGGCCATATCTTCTTTTCAGGGTTCGGAAAGGCAAATGGCCGGCGGTATTGTTGACGTTATCTGGTCCGGTTTGAAGAAAGAATGATACAGGGAACAATTGGGTAGGAATTACGTCTATTATATAGTAATCGGTTTTTTGAGCATGGATAGCTTGGCCGGGGTCGCCGGTCAATGCTATCCAGTTTTTAGGTTATTAAGGCAGAGAGGGAGAAGTTAATGGAGACGTTTTTTGGCAACAGATTCGTGAAAACAATTACCGCTATACTTCTGGCCTTAATTCTATTAGCAAACACCTCTTTCCCGGTTTTTGCCTTTACTGATGTGGAGCAGCATTGGGCTAAACATGATATTACCCTGCTCACCGCCAAAGGGTTAACCGGCGGTTACTCCGATGGCAGTTTTCGGCCGGAGAGGGGCCTGACCCGGGCCGAACTGGCCCGGCTGTTGATTTCTGCCTTAAATATGGATGAGAGTGCCTGGGCTTTGGAAGCCAGCAGCCAGTTGTTCCGGGATGTGCCCTCTAATCATTGGGCCAGGGTCTATGTTCAATTAGCCTGGGAAATGGGCCTGGTGGCCGGTTACAAGGACGGTACTTTCCGCCCGGACCAGGTGGTTAACCGGGCGGAGATGGCGGCTATCCTGCTCAGGGCATTGGGGTATAACCATGGGAAGGGAGACGTTACTTTTGCTGATGAACTGCCCTCCTGGGCGGAAGAGAGTATTCTCCAAACAGCTCAACTGGGGCTAATCAGCGGTTATGAAGACGGGACCTTCCGGCCTTTAGAACCGGTAACCAGGAGCCAGGCGGTAGTGTTTATCAACCGCCTGCTGGCTGTTCGGGGTGCCCAGTATGAGATGTACGGACAGGTTGTCCAATTGGGGGGAGGAACGGTCACCGTAGAGCTTAACGGGGACCAGGTCAAGCTGCCCTTGTCCCCGGAGGCCACTGTTGTTTATGAAAGCCAATTCATCAGTCCTTCGGAGGCCTCCCGTCACCTGCCCTTAATGGGTTACCTGGCAATTGATCATAACGGGCAGATTGCTTTTGTGCAGTTGGTGAAAGAAACGAAGAATAACGGGATCACCGTTGCCGCCGGCAGCAGGCAGGAAGCAACCGGAGCAGGCAGTCAACCGGCGGTTTACCAAGTGATGGATTATCGCCTGGAGGAAGATGCGGTTGGGCCAAGAGAAATAACCGATCCTGCTGCCAGCCTGGCAATCACCAAGGAAGCCATGGGTATTCCCCAACTGGTGAGCAATACCAAAGCAGACGGTAGGGGCCAAATCATTGCCATTATTGACAGTGGAGTGGATCCGGGGCATCCCGATCTGCTGCAGACTGTCACCAACCAGCGGAAGATAGTCGGCTGGTCCAATTTTACCAATGACGGCAAGGTCATTCTTGACGGCCTTATTTCCGCTGCCGGCAGTGCCTTATCTCATCAGGGCTTAACCTACCGGCTTCCTACTTTGAATTCCAAAAGCGGCACTTTACGATTTGGCTTTTTGGAGGAAAGCAGCCAAGGGGTGGATTTTAACCTGAACGGCAGCTTAACGGATCGTTTTCTGGTAGTGGCCGTGGATACGGAAACTCCCGGAGTTTATGATCAGGTGGTGATCGATACCCAGGGAGACCGGGATTTGACTAATGAGAGACCTTTAAGGGTCTTTGAAGAAGGAAGGCAGCATTTTTCTTTTAAAGGTCCTTATGACAATAGTTTTAACTTGGTGGTCTGTGCCATTGATCCGGCCGGAGATGAAGTATTGTTTGGCTATGATCAATTAGGCCACGGTACGCAAGTGGCCGGGGTGGCGGCGGCCAACGGGGCTATTCAGGGAGTTGCTCCTGGGGCCAGGCTATTGGTGGCTAAGGTTTTGGACCGGGAGGGGATGACCGATTGGCAGCGGCTGGCGGATGCTATTCGCTGGGCTGCCGCCGGAGGAGCAGATGTGATCAACCTGAGTCTGGGTTACTACCAGGACGGCTCTGCCGGTAATAATACCCTCACCAAATTGGTGGATGACCTGTCAGCGGAAGGTATAATTTTCACCATCGCTGCCGGTAACCAGGGACCGGGCATCGGGACTTTGGCCACTCCCGGCAATGCCCGCAGTGCCATCAGTGTGGGAGCCTATATTACGCCGGAAATGTGGCAAAACGATTATGGTTATACAGTGGCCGCACCTACCCTCTGGTACTTCAGTTCCGCCGGTCCCCGTCAGGACGGGTTAATGGTGCCTACGGTGGTGGCACCGGGCAGTGCCGTGTCCACCTGGCCTATGACAGTAGGTAACGGTTACCGGCTGGGGGAAGGAACCAGTATTGCTGCAGCCCATGTAGCCGGAGCGGTGGCTTTGATGCTGGAGAGCGCCGCCCAAAGGGGTATGGATTTTTCTGCGGACAGGTTGAAAAAAGTACTGGCAGACAGTTCCCGGGAGTTACCGGAAATGAATGCCGCCGAGGTGGGTTACGGGGCTTTTGACGCCGACAGGACCTGGCGGCTGTTATGGCGCGGGGAGCAGGTTACTTATCCCCTGAGGGGTTATGCGTACAACCGCCGGTTAGGTTTCGGTGAAGGTTTGTTCTCCAGGGAAATAATGCCCGGGGATGTACCCTATTACGTGATTAATCAAGGCCAGGAGGAACAACTTCTCTTTTGGAATGCTTCCGCCGGCTGGCTGAAACCCTTGTTTAAAATCACTTCTCTGCCTGCGGGAGGCAGGCGGGAACTGCCGGTGGAATATGTACTGCCGGAGCAGCCGGGGATTTATACCGGCTGGCTGGAGGGCAAGTTGCTGACTTCTCCTTATCCGGATATCAGATTGATGACTACCGTGATCAAACCTTATTTATTGTACGAGGATAACGGTTACCGGCAGGAGTTGTCAGGGCGACTGCCGGCAGGACAGTATAAGAGGTATTTTTTCAAGGTTCCGCCTAATGCAGGAGCCTTGCAGCTGGCATTAAGAGTGCCTAATGCCCCGGGGGGCAGTTTTAACGGTCGGGTTCGGTTTCACGTCAATAGGCCCGACGGCAGCCCTTACGGGATCAGTGACTGGACCGGGCTGGCGGGGGAAGGCAAGAAAGGACAGGAATGGTCCAACCTGATGATTGAAAAACCGGAACCGGGTATCTGGGAAGTGATCGTCTACAGTTCGGCGGCCG
>JAAYOX010000345.1 GCA_012520135.1 Clostridia bacterium | reverse complement strand
TGATTGCCTTTTCCGGAGGTGTAGACAGCGCTTTTTTGCTCAAAGTGGCTACCCAAGAATTAGATGATCAAGCTTTGGCAGTTACCGCCGCCTCCCCTTTCTTCCCTAACTGGGAACGAAAAGAAGCAGAGGAGTTGGCTCAAGCTATCGGTGCCAATTACCGGATAATAAACATCAGCGAAGAAGAGATACAAGACTTTGCCCACAATCCCCCCGACCGCTGCTATCACTGCAAACGCATGGTATTTAATAAGTTTTTGGCATTAGCCAAAGAAGAGGGCATTGATTATGTCCTGGACGGTACCAATTTCGATGATCTGAAAGACTATCGCCCGGGCATGGTGGCTCTTGGGGAATTGGGAATTAGAAGTCCTTTAAAGGAAGTAGGTCTTACCAAGGAAGAAATAAGGATTTTATCTAAAGAATTAGGTTTACCTACCTGGGAGAAACCTTCTTTCGCCTGCTTAGTTAGCCGCTTGCCCTACGGCTCCAAAATTACTAAAGAAAAGTTGATGCAAATAGACAAGGGGGAAGAACTACTGCGTTCACTGGGCTTAAAACAGTTTCGCCTCCGCCATCACGGGGAAATAGCCCGCTTGGAAGTAGGTCCGGAACAGTTCCCTTTGGTTTGGGCTAATAGTGAGAAAATCCTCGCAGGGCTGAAAGGACAGGGTTTTACTTATGTGGCGCTTGATTTGGAGGGCTACCGTACCGGCAGCATGAATGAAGCTCTAAAGGAAGCAATAAAATAGCAGATATATGTAACAGAGGCTATATTTGACACAATTATCGCAAAATTGCGGTTATTAACTCATTATGATATAATCTCCAAAACGGTTAACAAACACAAAGGAGGTAGTCGGCATGATTCAGGAATTATATCCGGGACTTTTTAGAACTACGATTCCGATTCCAAACAACCCTTTAAAGGAACTGAACTGTTACATCATTAAAGGACAAGACCGGAATTTAATCATAGATACAGGCATGAACAGACCTGAATGTGAAGAAGTGATAATGGCTAATGTAAAGGAATTAGCCCTGGACCTAGCCAAAACCGATATTTTTGTTACCCATATGCATGCAGACCACTCAGGCTTAATTGCCCATTTGGCCACCGGCAGCTCCAAAGTATACTGTAGTGCCCAAGACGAGCCTATGATCAACTTGGAAGAAAGCTTTTTTGATAAAATGAGAGGCTTTATTCCCCTGGGAGGATTTCCCGCTGATGATTTTGATCAAGCCGTTCGAATGCACCCGGGCTATAAATACCGCTGCCGGGAATATATCCATTTCACTCTGTTGGAGGACGGTGATCAATTACAGTACGGGAACTACAACCTGACTGTCATTGCCACTCCCGGCCACACCGCCGGGCACCTGTGCTTATACGAGCCCAACAAAAAGATTCTCTTTTCCGGGGATCACATTCTTGGGGACATCACCCCCAATATTTCTCTCCATACTGCCGGTGAGGATCCCCTAACCGATTACTTAGCCAGTTTGGAAAAAACCCGCCGTTTGGCCCTAGACAATGTTCTTCCGGCTCATCGCAGCCTTATTCCTGACGGCTACGCCAGAATTGAAGAACTTAAAAAGCACCATGCCATCCGGGCCAATGAGGTATTGGAAATTCTGGTCGGCGGCAGAGAAATGAATGCTTATCAAGTGGCTGCTGAAATGACCTGGGATATGACTTACGATTCCTTTGAACTCTTCCCCATTGCCCAGAAATGGTTTGCGGCGGGAGAGGCTTTGGCTCACCTGAAGTACCTGGAAACCCAGGGCAAGCTAAAAAGACAGTTGGTGGACGGTACCTTCCTGTTTTCTCTTAAGTAGCTAAAAAAGTCCGTTCTTGCATAAAGGCCGGTCAGACTGTGGACAAAGACAAAATCGATGTTAATCAGAGGGCTGAATTGGAGCCAAAATCAAAAGAGCGAAGGAGCCTGAGGGATAATGCCGACGGCATGAGCACCCGCAGGGTGCGATTTCGGAGGCATCCGAAGGCGCCTGAGCTCATCCCCAAACCGGGCTCCTCTGAAGCCCGCGATTAACATCGATTTGGTTTAAAGTGGTTTGTCAATAAATAGGCCGACCTAACGTAAAGGCCGGTCCGCTCATAAAAACACTCAGGTAATTGGGATATGGATAAACTCTTGAAGTTAAATGCCGAACAGTTTTTTAGCGTTGGCCGTGGTTGCCAGGGCAATCTCCTCCAAAGGCAGCCCTTTCACGGCGGCAATCATCTTTGCTACTTCCACTACATAAGCCGGTTCGTTCCGGTGACCCCGGTGAGGTTCGGGGGTAAGATAAGGGCAGTCGGTCTCAATCAGGAGATAATCCAGAGGCACTAACTTGGCAATATCCTGGAGACGCCTGGCGTTTTTGAAAGTCACCGGGCCGGCAATGGAAATGTATATACCCATTTTCATGGCCTGCCGGGCCATTTCCCAACTGCCGGAAAAGCAGTGGAGCACTCCCCCTGCCTCCGGAATTTTTTCCTCTTTGAGGAGTTCCATCACATCCCCATGGGCATCCCGATCATGGATTACGATGGGTTTATTCACCTTTTTGGCTAAATTAAGCTGGTCCCGAAAAGCCTGTTTTTGCACATCTCTCGGTGACAAGTCCCGGTAATAGTCCAGGCCCGTTTCCCCCACCGCTACTACCTTCCGGTCCCGGGCCAATTGTTCCAGTTCTTCCAAAGCGTCTCCGGTACACGTTACGGCATCGTGAGGGTGAATACCAACGACAGCGTAAAGAGCATCTTCGGCGTTAGCCATTGCTACCGCCTCGCGGCTGGAAGCCACATCATAACCAACGTTGACCATGGCGGTTAACCCGGCTTCCCTGGCATTGGCCAGCACTTGAGGTAAATCCCGGTTGTACTTTCGATCCATTAAGTGGACATGACTATCGATGAATT
>JAAYOX010000038.1 GCA_012520135.1 Clostridia bacterium | reverse complement strand
CTTCGGTAGTTACCAGTTTTTACTAGATAAGGCTGGGTTTATTAACTGTACCCTTTTTGAGTATGGCTGGCTAAGATAATTTCCAATTCTTCTTTTTTGGGTCTTGACATACTACCGCAGGACTTAATAAATGAATTAACTATGATTGTAAAATAGAAGCGAAAACAGCAACCGAGGAAAATAAATGGGAAGTGCCTAAAATAGGTACTCCCCATCAATTACCTTAACAATGATTTCCCTACGTTGGCATTATCCAAATCAGGTCCTATGGGTCGAGACTGTAAACGTCTCCTCTCAGCCTGCACACAAGCTCCCCTGCAATATTTTGTTTTGCGCAAATCATACCATGTAGATAGCCAGTAGTCAATGTTTTCCACCCTTAAAAGCCTGGGAATTAGTGTTATACTTAGCCGCTTGGAGTTTCAGCCGGAGTAATGAATTAATTGTTGAAAAAATAATTGGTTTTGATATAATAATTATTAGCAGCATCTTATGTCGAGTGCTAATAAAGTAAAAATATGAAATAAACTTCTGGTTTCGTTAAATTGGGAGTTATTTCTATATTTCCGTTCAACTAAATTTAGTCAGTTAAAGACTCCCAATTTACATCGGGAGTTTTTTATTTGCCTATTTTAAGTTGGGAGGTGATTGGAATAAATCCTGTTTATTTATAAGCAAAGGAGGCGATACAGCAGCATTAGCAGTGTCTGAGGTTATTATCCAATGAACTTTAAAAACACAATTTAATTATCATCACATGAATAAACAAAAGGAGGAATTTCATTGGGTAAAATCAATATTGCTATTGCGGGCATTGGAAACTGTGCCAGTTCATTATTACAAGGAATTGAAATGTACAAACACTCACCGGATGATTCCATCGGGCTGATGCATTATGACTTAGGAGGTTACACTCCCGGCGATGTAAACGTGGTTGCCGCTTTCGATGTGGACAAACGGAAAGTAGGAAAGCCACTGAAAGAGGCCATCTTTGCTAAACCAAATTGCACCACTGTCTTTTATGACAAATTGCCCGATTACCCGGTTAAAGTTCAAATGGGCCCGGTAATGGACGGGGTATCTGAACATATGGCCGATTATCCTTCCGACCAAAGCTTTTTGCCGGCTGATGAAAAGCCATGTGACGTAGCCAAGGTGCTAACGGAAAGCGGTGCTGAAATTCTAATCAACTATTTACCCGTTGGTTCAGAAGAAGCCGTTAAGTATTATGCTGAAGCATGTCTCGAAGCCAACGTAGGCTTCATCAATGCTATGCCGGTCTTTATCGCTTCTGATGAGACATGGGCTAAAAAATTCCAAGATAAAAATATCCCTATCATCGGCGACGACGTAAAGAGCCAGGTAGGAGCTACCATTATTCACCGCACTCTAACTAAGCTCTTCGAGAACCGCGGCGTAATTCTGGACAGAACATATCAATTGAATTTTGGCGGAAATACTGACTTTTTAAATATGCTTAACCATTCAAGACTCACTTCCAAGAAGAAATCCAAGACTCAATCTGTACAATCTGAACTAAAAACAGCTCTTGACAGTAACAATATTCACATCGGTCCCAGCGACTATATTCCCTGGCTTAAAGACAACAAAATCTGCCACATCCGGATGGAAGGCAGGGGCTTTGGCCATGTTCCCCTGACTGTGGATGTCAAATTATCCGTAGAAGATGCACCCAACAGCGGGGGAGTCATGATTGACGCTATCAGATGCATGAAATTAGCCTTGGACCGTCAAATCGGCGGGATTTTAAATTCAATTGCTGCTTATTCCATGAAATCTCCACCCGTACAATACACTGACACTGAAGCTAAAAAAATGGTGGAAGAATTTATTGAAGGCAGGAGAGAACGTTAATGCGAGCCGTCATCCTTGCTGCAGGAGAAGGAAGCAGGCTTAGGGCCTATTCCAAGAGGCCCAAGCCTCTTATTCCCCTGCTGGGTCTCTCTTTAATTGAAAGAAATATGCTAGCTCTAAAGGAATGTGGAATCAATGATATCGTCATTATCACCGGTTGCTATGACAATGAAATCCGGGAATATCTGGGAAGCGGCCAACAACTGGGCGTAAAAATCAATTATTTGCATAACCCTCAATGGAAACTTGGTAACGGAACTTCTGCATATACTTTTCAGCAAGAATACCGGGAAAATGAAAAATACATTTTAATGATGGCAGACCATATCTTTGAAGTGGAGCTATTGAGAAGATTTCTTAAAGAAGCAGAAAAGGTTAAGCAAAACGAACTTCTGCTGGCCAGTGACAGCCAGCTGGAAAAAGTATATGATTTGGATGAGTGTACTAAAATCAAAACTGATGGAAACCACGCCAAAATACTAGGTAAGAATCTCAAAGATTTTAACGCAGTAGACTGCGGGCTTTTTTTGGATACGGGAGTGCTGCAAAGAACCTTATCTAAAACGATAGAGCAGGGAGCTTATACCCTTACTGATGCTGTCAACCTACTGGCTGAAGAAGGGAAAGTGAAACTGCATTTCGTAAGCCATTACTGGGTGGACGTGGACGACAAAGCCTCTCATAAATACTGTGAAACGGTCCTCCTCCGGTCCCTGGTACCACCTAAAGACGGATTTATTTCCAGAACGATTAACCGTAAATTTTCCCTCAGAATTACCAAGCTGTTAGCTTCTACCAAAATAACCCCCAACCAGATGACTGTCTTTTCTTTTTTAATTGCTGCACTGTCAGCAGCTTCCTTTGCAATGCTAAGCCCTTTAGTAGGAGGTCTCCTGGCCCAGCTCAGCTCAATCCTTGACGGAGTGGATGGCGAGATTGCCCGGCTGAAATTTCTAAAGAGCAGATACGGAGAACTATTTGATTCCCTTTTGGATCGCTATGCCGATTACCTGATTGTGATGGGAATGTCCTATGCCTGGTTCGGAGCTACAGAACATACTACCACTGCCCTCCTGGTAAGTGCAGCAGCCCTGGCCGGATTACCTTTATCGATGCTGTTTAAAGAAAAATACAGGAACCTTACCGGTAAGCCCTATCTACCGGAAATACATGACGGCAGGTTACGCTACCTGCCGGCTAATCGTGACGGTAGATTGTTTATTATCATGTTGGGAGGGATCTTAAATCAGATACCGGCTGCATTGGCTTTGCTGGCAGCGGTAACTCACCTCCAGACCCTGTTCCGGCTAAAAGCCGTCAGAAACTTTTTATAAGCATTCTCCTTTACTTTTACAGCAGGGAACAGGTTGTCTCCGGGTAAAAACATGATTGCAAACATTTAGCTCATCCAATACTGCAAGGGCTTCATCGATACCCTCGCCCAATTCATCAAGAGAATGGGCATCAGAACCGACGGTAAAAACCTGAATTCCCGCTTCCACAGCAATAGACAAAATCTCTTTAGTTGGGTGAAATTCTTTTAAACCCCTCCGGCGGCTGGAAGTATTGATCTCAAGCCCCACTCCCCTACGTTTCATCTCGTCAAAAACAGGCTCAATAGCACCGCGATGAATAGTATCGACTTCAGGACCTAAGTAGCCAATACCATACCGCCTGTAAAGATCAACATGGGCGATACAGTCAAATAAACCGGTTTTGACTGCTTCCATTAATACAGCGAAATAATCTGCCCGTACTTGAGCAGCCTCCCTGCTTCCGAAATAGTGCGGGCTTTCTTTTTTAGAGGATATTGAAATGTGATCCAAGCAATGGATAGCCCCCAAAACATAATCAAAGGGATAACTGTTAACAACTTTTTCTATCTCATGTTCGATACCCTGACAGAAACCGATCTCTACTCCTGCTTTAACTTTTAAACCTGAAGTCTTCAATTCATCCTGCATTCGGGAAATCTCCTCAAAATAATTGTCCAACCAGTTGAAATCGTAAACGGAACGTTTTTCCCCTTTTACCATTACGAAATTTTCCTTATCCTTACGCTTAGGATCCAATTCAACATGAGTGCAAAAACATATTTCCGTCAATTCCAGGTCAATCGCTTTATAACAATAATCCTTGATGGTAGCAGGGGAGGCATCTATGGAGTAATTGGGGTGAACATGATAATCTGTTTTGACATGTTTCATAATAGATTCCCTCCTGGATAATAGAATAGTTTATCAAGAACGTATATTCCATCCACGCTAATGGGAAATTATATGCTAATATTAGGTAAAGAGTCAAGTTGGCTCGTAAATGCAATTACCATATTAAATTAATTCATATCCATTATTAACCCATTGGAGGTCGCTTGATGATTAGCTTTCTGAATGATTACAGCGAAGGAGCCCATCCAAGAGTTTTGGAAATGCTGGCCCGGGCTAATTTCGAACAAAATGCCGGCTATGG
>JAAYOX010000344.1 GCA_012520135.1 Clostridia bacterium | reverse complement strand
TTGTAGTTTTGTTTCAACAAGGTTAAGGGGTTGGTGCCAATGGTTGCAGCTGTTTTGCCTTTTGCCGTGGAAATGCCTGTGGAATTATGGGTCAACGAAGTAAAAAACGTTACTTTTATGTGTACTCCCTGTGATTTGGAGGAGTTAGCAATTGGGCACCTGTTGACCCGGGGTATGCTTAAAGACATTTCTGCTATTGACCGGATTGCAGTAAAAGAAGACACTTTTCAGATCTTTGTTACCACCAGTGAACCTGTTTCCAAACAGCTCTACAGTGTGCCTGAATTTGTGCTGAGCGGAACAACCAGTGTCTCGGAATTCAGCGAAAATATTTACAGAATTCCGAAGGTCGAATCTGACTATACGGTCAATTTAGAAAGGATCATCAGCATGATGCGGATCCTGGACGAGGAGGCACCGATTTATCAATCCTCCGGAGGGGTCCATGGGGCGATTCTCTATACAGATAAAAAGTACTATCTGAAAGAGGATATTGGCCGGCACTGTGCTATTGACAAGGCCATAGGGGCAGCCTGTAAAGATAGGGCTGACTTATCGAATTCATTTATTTGTACCACAGGCCGAGTGTCCCTGGATATGCTTTTGAAAGCCGCTTCCGTAAGGATACCGGTGATCGCTTCATTGAAATATCCCAGTGATATGGGAATTAAACTGGCACAGCATTATCAAATTGCAATTGTCTCAGGAGCATTATCACCAAGCCCAATAATTTATGCATACGAGCATAGAGTGAAGACTTCAGGACATTTATTGCAAGACCTTCTGGTTTCTCTGTCCCATTGAATCGTATGAGTTGACAGGCAGAGGAAAACCGTAGCCTGTCGGCGGAAGTTATTTAAGAGGAGGTTGTGCAAATGTCCGATCAGATACAGATGAATAAGTTTGATCAAGTACTGAACAAACAGATCAGCAGGAGAAAATTCATGCAGTTCTCCGGCATGAGTTTAGCCGGCATTGCTGTATCTGCGCCCTTACTGTCAGTAATGGGGGTTACCAAGGCCCAGGCCGACAGCGGTGTAGTATCAGTGTGGAGCACCCCCAAAGGACTCCTGGTAGTAAATGGGGCCAAGTGTACCGGATGCCAGCGTTGTGAAATCAACTGTACTATTGTTAACGACCGGTCTACATCAACGTATACCTCCAGAGTGAAAGCAAGCCGGAATTTCCTATTAGTTGACGGCAGGCATGGTATTTACGGTAACGACTGGGTCTATTTCCCCGATACCTGCCGGCAATGTGTAGATCCTCCCTGTGGTAATGCATGTCCTATGAAAGCCATTTATGCAGACGATAAAGGAATCAAAAAAGTTGACGAAACAAAATGTGTCGGCTGTGGAGCTTGTACTGCGGTTTGTCCCTGGGATATGCCCACTGTCAATCCTGAAACAAGAAAATCGTCCAAATGTATTTTATGTGGTGCCTGTGTGGAAGGCTGCTGCACCGGAGCCTTATCAATAGTTCCTTGGAATCAGGTGGTAGCAGCGGCTCAGGCAGCCAGGAAATCATAAGGGAGGGGTAAGTAATGACTGTATTCGGCTGGGTTGGGAAAATTCTGCGGGTTAATTTTTCTACGGGCTCCATTTCGACAGAAGATTCATTGAAATATAAAAATTATATCGGTGGTAATGGTCTGGGTTACAAAGTAATCTACGATGAAGTTCCTCTGAATACCCATCCTTATGATGAAGCTTCTAAAATAATTATCGCCGTTGGGCCTTTGACGGGCACCGGTATTCCCTGTTCCGGAAGAACTACCGTAACTTGTTTGTCTTCATGGTCCAGAGGTTTTTCCGTTGTGGACGGTCACCTTGGAGGCTATTTAGGCCATGGGATGAAATATGCCGGTTATGATGCTATTATCCTTGAAGGCAAATCCAGCAGACCTGTTTACCTGAAAATCGATGACAGTAAAGTAACCATTGAAGATGCTTCGCACCTTTGGGGTAAGGGTACTTATGAAGCTAACCGGGTGCTTGTGGAGCAGAATCCCGGCTTTGATGCGGTTACCATTGGACCGGCCGGGGAGAATATGGTTAACATGTCATGTTTAATCACTGCCACCGGAAACTCCGGAGGAGCAGGTGCGGGAGCAATTTTTGGTTCCAAAAAGCTTAAAGGAATTGTAGTTCGGGGTACCGGTCGAGTTAAACTAGGAGATCCCAGAGGAGTTAAAGAGGTCAGTGACTACATGCTCCGGGAACTGATTGGTGCCAACAATAACCATAACGTTCCTGCCGTTCCCCAATCCTGGGCGGAATACTCTGCCGTGACCGGGAAAAACAGGTGGTCGGGAGCCCCCGGCAGGAGATGGGAAAAAGCCCAGGGCGGACCCATTGACATGGGTGAGCAGCCGGTAGGTGATATTGATAAGATTGGTTATCGTACTCTGAAAGGTTATTTCGATCATGGCCCCATAGCCAGCAAATACATGGTCAAGGCAGGGGGGTGTTCCTCTTGTCCGATCAGGTGTTATGCTCAATACGAGTTTGATCCGTTGGCCGAATATGATTTGCCCACCAAAGTGTCTAATACCTGTGTGCCCATTTTATCCCAAGGGAACTGGTACCCGGAAGGGATCAAGGATTTTGTGGATGAAGGAGATGCCCGGATCATAATCTGCGGTGCCGGAGCCAGAGCAGTAAATGATTATGGCCTATGGTGCAACTATGGGCAACTGATGAGAGACTTTAATTATTGTTACAGTCAAGGCATTTTGAAGGAAAAACTGCCTAAGGAGGAATGGGATTCCATCCCCTGGGATCTGATGAAGAACAGCGATCCCAGATGGGTTTGGGAGATTGTTCGTCGCATCTCCCTGAAAGAAGGAGAAATCTCCAAACTGGGTTTGGGCACCTACCTGCTGGTGCAAGAGTGGAATCTGGGCCAAGAGTATTTCGATCAAGCTTATCATGGCAATATTA